>CAZBSV010000137.1:0-8081 GCA_964494795.1 uncultured Spirochaetales bacterium
CCCCGGCTTGTGCGTTCGCCGCGGAATCCGTCGAGTGGATGTCGTCGGGCTTCGGGGAGTGGATGTCGTCGGGCTTCGGGGAGTGGATGTCGCTGGGCCTCGAAGATTGCGGCTGCGCGCGGAATTGCCGTCGGCGATAGCGAACGCGACACGGCTGGCTCGGGCCGATCACGAGGCCGTGGAAATCGGATCCGATCGGATCGCGCGTCGAGCTGAACTCGTAGCGCCGAAGCAGCAGCGCGAGAATTGCCTTGATCTGCAGCCTCGCAAACGCATTTCCGAGGCATTTGTGACGCCCGCCCCCGAATGCGATGAAGGCGAATGGATGCAGGCCCTTGATCCGCTCCGCGGAAAATCGCTGCGGGTCGAAGCAGTCCGCGTCGGCGAACACTTCGGGCATGCGCTGCGAGACCGTCGGCGAGAGCAGCAGCCAGGTTCCCGCTGCGAAGCGATAATTCTTGAATTCGAATTCCTGTTTGACGACCCGGATCAGCAAGAAGAGCGGAGGGTGGAGCCGAAGCGCTTCCATGACCGCCCAGTCTCCTTGCGTAAATCCCTGCAGCGATTCGAAGCCGATCGACGCATGCGCGTCGTGCAGTTCGTCGACCTGCTCGACCACGGTCCTTCGACAGCTGGGGTTCTGCATCAACTCCAACAGCGTCCACGCGCTGGTCACCGAACTCGTATGGTGGCCCGCGAACATCGCGGCCAGCAGCATTCCGGTGATCTCGTCGTCGCTCAGCGCCGCGCCGCTCGAGTAGCGGGCCTCGATCAAGGTCTGGAGAAAGTCCTCTCCCTCGGCGCCCGAACGCCGCCGAGTCTCGATGATCTCGCCGATCATCGCGACGAGCCGGACGCGCGCCTTGTCGCGCGCGCGGAACGAGGGCAGGGGAAGATGCGCGTTGATGTAGGCCAGCGGTGTGATGCCGCGCTCGAGGGCGTGGTAGATCTCGGCGAATTCGCTCGTCATCTCGTGCCTGAATTCTCTGCCCAACAGACAGTGCGCGGAAGTGAAGTTGGTCAAGACGCGGCAGTAGTCGACGAGATCGATTTCTCCCTCGTCCCCCCAATCGGCGAGGCTGGCTTCGACTTCTTCGACGACGATCTCGGTGTAGGTCCGCATCCTGCGATCCTTGAGGGCGGGCAGCAGCATCTTGAGCTGCTCGTCCATCCGCTCGGGAGAGGCGTCGTAGACCATGTTCTTGCCGAAGACCGGCGTCATGATCTTGTACGCCTCCGCGGGGTTGAGCTGGCTGTCGGGAGCCCGGAACACCGCTTCGTGCGCGTCCGGGCCGAACAGCGCGACCATGTTCTTGTTCGCGACGCGCAGTCGAGCGACTTCGCCGCATTCGCGCTGCGCGCGGAACAAGAGCTCGAGCGTGGAGCGCACGAATTCGAAGGTGTGGCCGATCACCGGCAGTCCGCCGGAGAGCAGCGGGGGCTTCGGGCGGCTGGCGGGATTCGCACTCGGGGGGCGCAGAGCGCGATCGGATGCGGGTGACGGCTGCAAGCGGATCCTCGAACGGGTGCGCGGTCGGGTCGACGAGCCCCCCCCCTGCCGCGGCTGGGATCACAAATCTAAGGGAATCTTCTATGCTTCGACAGCCGAATTCTACGCCTTCGGCTGCGAATTCGCGCGCGGGCCCCGCGAGCGGGCCGCAAGCGGCGGGAGCGATCGTTGTCCCTTCACGTGATGTTGAGCGTCGTTCTCGCGCTGTCGGGTGCGCTGTTGATCGGCCTGACGCTGCTCTTCCGGATGCCCGTCAGCGACTCTCACCGGATTCGCGAAGAGCCCGTGCGAACCCCCAAGGGCCCGAAATTCTGGCGTATCGCGCTCTTCAATTCCGCGCTGTCGATCTCGATGATCTACGGATCGACCTACTTGTTCTACGCAGCTCTCTTCTACGAACAGCCGGTTTCGCGGTGGCGGATGTTGTTGGAGGGAGTTGGGATCCTGATCAGCTACGACTTCGCCTACTACCTCGTTCACCGCTATCCATTCCACCAGTGGAGATTTCTGCGGCGGATTCACGCAGTCCATCACACGGTCCGCTACCCGACCGCGTATGACAGCCTCTACATGCACCCCATCGAGAACGCCATCGGCCTGGCGCTGCTGATGCTCTGCACGTTCCTCGTGGGTCCCGTCAGCATCTACTCGTTTGCCGCTGTGTTCGTCATCTACTCCGCGCTGAACATCTTGAATCACGCAGGCCTCGCGCTGCCATTCTTCCCGTTTCGAACCCTCAGCTACCTCGCGCGCAAACACGACCGACATCACGTGAGCATGCGATCGGGGAATTACGCCTCGATCACGCCCCTCTTCGATCACCTCTTTGGCACCGCCGAATAGCGGGGGAGCCAGGCGAGGTCCGGCTGCGCGCTCTCCGCGCACTGGCGCGCTGGGACGTCGGTGCGCTGCGGCCTTGCCGTACTGAGCGCCCGAAGCGAGGCCGCGGAACGCCGTTTTCGCGCCGGAAGCGCAGTTTTTCCGCCGCAAATCCGCTCCGAGTTGTTGTAGGGTTCTCCGCGCCAAAGGGGAAGGATCCGCAGCCAGCATGAAGATCGGTGTTCCCAGGGAAGTCGAAGCCGACGAGCGGCGCGTCGCGGCCTCGCCGGACAGCGTCAAGCGGCTCAAGCAACTGGGCGTGGAAGTCCTGATCGAGAGCGGGGCGGGGGAGGGCGCGGGCTTTTCGGATGCCGACTTCGCGGCGGCCGGCGCGGAGATCAGCCCGGACGCCGCCGCTTGCTGGAAGTGCGACGCGGTCGTCAAGGTGCGCCCGCCGCGAATGGCGGAAGTGGAGCTGCTGCGCGCAGGCGGCGTGCTGATTTCGCTGCTGTTTCCCGCGCAGAACGCGGCGCTCGTCGAGGCTCTCACCGCGCGTCGGGCGAGTGCGATCGCGCTCGACGCGATCCCGCGGATCTCGCGCGCCCAGAAGATGGATGTGCTCTCGTCGATGGCGAACATCGCGGGCTATCGCGCGGTGATCGAGGCCGCGAACGTCTACGGCGGGCAGTTCACCGCCCAGATCACGGCCGCGGGGAAAGCGCCGCCCGCCGAGGTGCTGGTGATCGGAGCCGGCGTCGCCGGCCTCGCGGCGATCGCCGCGGCGCGCAGTCTCGGTGCGGTCGTCAAGGCCTTCGACACGCGCCCGGCCGTCAAGGAGCAGGTCGAGAGCCTCGGCGCGTCTTTCTTGGAGCTGAAATTCGAAGAGTCGGGAGAAGGCGGCGGGGGCTACGCGAAGGTCATGAGTCAGGCGTTCATCGACGCCGAGATGGCGCTGTTTCGCGAACAGGCCAAGCGGGTCGACGTCATCATCACCACCGCGCTGATTCCCGGCAAGCCGGCACCCGTTCTCATCACCGCCGACATGGTCGCATCGATGAAGACCGGCTCGGTAATCGTCGACCTCGCCGCCGAACAGGGCGGCAACTGCGAGCTGACCGCGCCCGGAGAGTCGGTGGAGCGCGGCGGCGTGAAGATCGTCGGTTATACGGATCTCACGAGTCGCATGGCGCGGCACGCGTCGCGGATGTTCAGCGCAAACGTCGCGCACCTGCTCGAAGAAATGGGCGGTGGCGCGCATTTCGGCATCGACGAGCAAAACGACGCCATTCGCGGCGCGCTGGTGGTTCGCGACGGCGTGAGCAAGTGGCCGCCGCCCGAGATCCAGCATTCGGAAGCGCCGCGCCTGAAGGGCAAGAAGGCCAAGACCGGCGTGAAGGAGCGCGTGAGTCCGCCGCCGCCGCCCGCCCGCAAGCCCTTGTCTCGAGCGATTGCGTCGCTGGTTGCGGCCGTCGGTCTCGCGAGCCTCGCCCTCTACGCGCCGCAGGAATTCATCCAGCACTTCACGGTCTTCGTGCTCGCGTGTTTCATCGGCTGGCAGGTGATCTGGAACGTGACGCCGGCGCTGCACACGCCACTGATGAGCGTCACCAATGCGATCAGCGGGATCATCCTCGTCGGTGGATTGCTGAAGGGCGCCAGCGGCGAGGTCGATCTCGCCGCGCTGCTCGGCGCCATCGCGGTCTTCGTCGCCTCGATCAACGTCGTGGGCGGTTTTCTCGTCACCCACCGCATGTTGAAGATGTTCCGGAAGTAGATGAGCATCGACGAGACTTCGCTAGCGGTTCTGTATCTGGTCGCCGCGGTGCTCTTCATCCTGAGCCTGGGGGGCCTCTCCCATCAAGAGACGGCGCGGCGAGGCAACAACTGGGGCATCGTCGGGATGTCGATCGCGCTGGTTGGGACCCTGCTGCATCCCCACGTCGAGAGCTACGGCCTGGTCGGCGTCGGGATCTTCGGCGGCGCGTTGATCGGCGCGATCATGGCGGTCCGCGTCGTGATGACCGCGATGCCTCAACTGGTCGCCATCCTGCACAGCTTCGTGGGCCTCGCCGCGGTGCTCGTCGGTGTCGCTTCGTATCTCGATCCCGAAGAGAGTGTCGCTGCAGCGGGCGCGGCCGCGGTGATGGTTCACGAGCTCGAGATCTGGGTCGGTGTCGCGGTCGGAGCGCTGACGTTCACGGGCTCTGTCGTCGCGTGGGGGAAACTGCGCGGAAGCATCGGTGGTACTCCGCTGCTGCTGCCGGGCCGCCACCTGCTGAATCTGATCATCGTCACGGCGATCGCGGTGATGGCGGTGATGTTCGTAGCGGAGCCGACCAGCCACGAGATGGGATTGATCTATCTGCTCAGCATGACGGCGATCGCGTGCCTGCTCGGCGTCCACCTCGTGATGGCGATCGGCGGCGCGGACATGCCGGTCGTGGTCTCGCTGCTCAACAGCTACTCGGGTTGGGCGGCCGCGGCCGCGGGTTTCATGCTGAACAACGACCTGCTGATCGTCACCGGCGCCCTGGTCGGGAGCAGCGGCGCGATCCTGTCCTTCATCATGTGCCGCGCGATGAACCGCTCGATTCTCGGCGTGGTGTTTGGTGGATTTGGCACGGGAGACGCCGCGCCGGGTGCGGCGAGCGACGCGATTCAAGGCGAAGTCCAGCCGATCGACGCCGCTGCGGTCTGCGACCTGCTCCGATCGAGCCGGGAAGTCATCATCGTTCCCGGTTATGGGCTCGCGGTGGCGCGCGCCCAGCATCTCGTCAACGAACTCGCCAAGAAGCTCCAGGCCAATGGCGTGAACGTTCGCTACGCGATTCACCCCGTCGCCGGGCGCCTGCCGGGCCACATGAACGTGCTGCTCGCCGAGGCGGGCGTGCCCTACGACACGGTTCTCGAGATGGACGAGATCAACCGCGACTTCGCCGAGACTTCGGTCGTGCTCGTGATCGGCGCCAACGACGTCGCGAATCCCGGCGCGGAAGACGATCCGACGAGCCCCATCTACGGTATGCCGGTACTCCGAGTATGGGAGGCCCAGCACGTCATCGTGCTGAAGCGGAGCATGGGTTCGGGCTACGCGGGGGTGCAGAACCCGCTCTTCTATCTTGGCAACACCTACATGCTCTTCGGGGATGCGAAGGACAGCGTCGAACAGCTCGTGGCGGGTTTGTAGCGCAGCGGCTTCAGGTTCGAAGCGCGCGCATCCGACACGGGATTCTGGCGCGTGTTTTTGGCGGGAGTTGCGCAACTCGCGGTCGCAGAAGGTCGCCTCGAAATCGAATTGCGCGAGTGATCCAATCGCGCCGCCAAACAGCATGACGTACCGCTAGATCGCGCGGTCACCCGTCTGGATGCGGTGCGCTAGTCTGCGGGCGAAACATGGGGGGCTTCTACCGCGCAATGGCAGCCGAAGCCGAACCCGGGCCGAGAGCATCGGGTGCTTTGAGTAGCATGAACGCTTCCGTGAGTCTGCTCGCGCAGCGGCGCTTGCATTTCTTGGCAGTCCTCGTCGGTGCGCTCGCGTATTGGCGCCTGTGGTTCTGGGTTCCCCCTCGAGTGCTCGCGCCCCTCGACGCATGGCTCTTCCACACCGCGGACCCGTTCCCGCAGGCGATCTTCCTGGTCGCAGCGGCCCTCGTATATCGGAAACGCAAAGCGCTGCGCGCCAGCATGCGCGGTCGCGGTTCCTGGGCTCTCGCAGCGCTGCCGCTCTTGCTCGGGGCGGCGCTGTTCGTCTGGGGCCACTACGTCGCTGCGCTGGATCTGGTCCTGGTGTCGTTCATTTTCATATCGATCGCTGTGTGCCTGCTCTGGTGTGGAGCGCCGTTCGTGCGGATTCTCGCGATCCCCTGTTTGGCGTTCGCGTTCGCGTATCCGCTTCCGGCCGTCCTCACCAACCAGGCGTTCTACGTGCTGCGGCTCTGGACCGCCGAGCAGGCGGTTTGGCTTTTGCAGCTCGTCGGCGTCCCCGCGATGCGAGAAGGCAACGTGATCTATGCGGCGAACGTGGTCGTCCAGATCGTGGATACGTGCAGCGGGCTTCGAGCGGTCGAAACGCTCACCATCGCTGCCGTCTTCTATGTGGGTTGGTTTCCGGCACGGCGCGTGCGCCAACTGTTGGTGGTCCTGCTGGCCGCGCCGATCGCGTTTTTTTTCAACGCGCTCCGGGTGTGCGCGATTGCGCTCGCGCCGACTTCGGAGTTGTCGACCGCCCACACCCTCCAGGGGTTGTCGGTCTTTTTCGGGGCAATTTCGTGCTTGATGATCGCCGATCGCGTTCTCGGACGCCTTCTCCCGTCGAGGCCAGCGAGCGACCGCGCGTCTCGACGGCCGCAGGCTGAGCGCGCAGCGCAGCCGGAGTCCGAGCCGGAATCGAGCGGGGACGCTCAGGCCGAGGGCGGCGCGCCGCGGCCGTCAGGCTCCGCGAGCCCAACGTGTGTTCTCGGCGCGGTCTCGCTCGTGGCTCTCGCTGTGGCAATGCTCGGGGTTTCGCTCTGGATGCCGCGCTGGCAGGCGCCAGAATCGCGCGACTTCGCCACCAGCGAGCTTCCCAAAGACACCGAGCTTCCCAATGAGATTGGGGGCTGGACGCAGGATCGGGAAGTGGAGCTCGACGGCGGCTTCTATTGGACGGTGCAATTTCCGAAATTCGAATACCGGATCTACCAGCAAGACGGCGATGAATTGTCGGTTTTCATCGGCTACGACGACTTGAGCGATCGCAACCGAAGCCTGCTCTCGCGCAAGAACGCGCTTCCCTGGCGCGGTTGGGGGGTCGAGGAGCGAGAATCCGTGTCGATCGAGTCCGTCGAGACGCGCGTGGAGAGGGTCGTCGCGCGTTCGGAATCCGGGCGCATCCTCACCTATCACTGGTACGAGGGCATCGATGGGGTGGCCGCCGAAACCCTGCGCGCAATGTTGGGCGCCGACCAATCTCCGTTTCGGCGCTCGCGGCCCGCGCGAGTGGTTCGGGTCGCCATCCTGCTGGGATCGACCTCTGCCGCCGGCGCGCAGCAGGAAGCGAGACTCCGCGGTTTCGCCTCTGCGATAGCCGAGATGCTGCGAGCGCAGCCGCTGCGCCCAACTCCGCCGGTGGAGCAAGAGCCGCCCGGCGATTGAGCCGGGCCAGCATCCGCGCGAGCTCCGTCCACTCCATTCAGCGCCAACGCAGCGGGAATCGAACCACCAGCGGTCCCCCCCCCGCGATCGACGATTCCCGAGGGCAATGGTCGAATACTCGGAAAAGGTTTTCCGCGGGCGTGGAACAGCCGTTCCTAGATCGATTCCCGCCTCTGCGGGCCCTCGCAAAGCGGTTGTTAAGTCCCTGTAATTGCGAGTGTTTTTGGTTCGTGGAGAGAAAGCATCGTGGCACGAAGATTGCTTATAGCCCGGGTCCGTAAAGGGATTGTCCCTTGATGCGTACCGATTCGCAGTTCGCTCGCGATGCTGTGAGCAGGCTGCAGACGAATGAGCTGACCACACACACCCACGCACTGCACAGCGACGGGAGAAATCACAGTGATGAATCGATTCAGAAAGTTGTTCCTCCATCTGATCCTGTTGGGAGTGGCATTCGGACTGACGGCGCCAGCTTTTGCGGGCCCGACATCACCGACGCCGACCGCGACGTTCACGCCGACCACGCCGCCGACGGCGACGTTCACGCCGACAACGAAGCCAACCGCTACGTTCACGCCGACCACGCCGCCGACGCCGACGTTCACGCCGACAACGAAGC
>CAZBSV010000138.1:0-5648 GCA_964494795.1 uncultured Spirochaetales bacterium
CCCGATCTCACGGTCCTGATTTGACTCAGCGCAGGTTCGAGATGATCTCGTAGCCACCCACGTAGGCTCCGATGATGGTCCCGATCGTCGTGAGGATGAAGACCAGCAGCACGCGCAGCAGCCGATTCCGCCACCACTCGCGCAGCTTTCCGATATCGTCGGCCAGGGTCTCGAATTCGCGAACCTTCGGCGGCTGGAGGTACGCCTGGAGCAACGCGCAGACGTGGCCGGCTCCGATCACCGGAGTCAAGGTCGTCACGGGCGCCACGAAGAACGCGGCGACCATCGTGATCGGATGCGCGAACGCGATCAGCGCGCCGATCGAACTCGGCACGCCAGTCGAGACGATCCAGTAGAGCAGATTCTGCCCCGCGACATGCGCCCCATGACTCACGCCGATGTACGCCAGCGAGAGCAGGATCAGCGCGGGAATTCCCCACCCCACCAGCTTCCAGACCGGCGAGATCGGCGGGATCTCGTCGAACTGCGAGAGGTCGACATCGCGGGCGGCCAACAACGCCTCGCGGATGCCGCCGACGTGACCGGCTCCCACCACCGCTACGATGCGCTCGCCGGGAGCCTCGCGCATGCGCTGCGCGAGGTAGCTGTCGCGTTCGTCGATCAGCGCCAGCTTGAGCGCCGGCATCGCCTCGCCGAGTTCGCGCATCAGCTCCGAGAGAACATCCTGATCGCGCAGTCTTCGCAGATCCTCTTCGCTGACTTCGGGGCGATCGAAGATGCTCACCATCAGGTTGCTGGCCAACATGGTCTTCTTGAAGAACCCCATCGAAGCCCAGGCGCGTCGCAGCGTGACCCGCACGTCGCGGTCGCACAGCGCAATCGCAATGCCGTGCTCCTTGGCGACCTCGGTGGCTTCGAGCAGCTCGGTCCCCGGGAGGATGCCGAGCGCGCCGCCGAGCTTCTTCTGGTACGAGGCGAGCAGCAGATTGGCGAGCAGCGCGGCGAGCTGCTTGTTGCGAATCACCTGCCGGAGGTCGAGCTCCTGGAACTTGCGCTTCTGCGACAGTGCCTCGAAGCGCTGAGCGTCGAGTTCGACGCACACACAATCGGGTCGCTCCTGCTCGATCACCTCGCGCACGAGGTCCGCCGACTCGCGCGAAATATGCGCCGTGCCCACGATCAGAAATTCGCGGCCGTCCACGGATACCACGTGGACATCCGACCCGTAGTTCCGCGCACGCGTGCCGGTCGGCCGTGTTTCCGTCGGATCGCTGATGGTGGCTCCTTGCTCGTCCGACCTTTTGATCGCCAGATCTTCGAGGCGCCGCGCGAATCAGGCGTAGTAGGGATTCTCGCCAGAGGCGTGATCGGTCGCGTCGACGACTTCCGAGATCTCGGGAATCTGCTGTTGGAGCTGCGCGGAAACGCCTTGCTTCATCGTCAGGTCCGCCATCCCGCAGCCCTGGCAGCCCCCTCCAAAACGCAGCACGACACGGGCGCCCTGGATGTCGACGAGACTCACGACGCCACCATGAGCCGCGAGTCCCGGATTGATCCGATCGTCGAGAACCTCCTGCACGCGAGTCGCGAGCGGGTGTCGCGCGAGTGCCGTCTGATTCGGATTCTCGAATTTGAGTCCAGACCCCGAGATGTCTTCCACGTAGTCCAGCGTCGCTCCTCGGAGTTTGGGTGCGCTGTCGCGGTCGAGGTAGAGATCGATGCCGTCGAGATGAACGACGTCGTCATCCGCATGCTTGGAGTCCGCGGCAACGAGTTTGAGGTCGTAGCGAAATTTTGCGCCTTCTTCTCTTGCCGTCACCCGCAGCGCGACATCATCGCGGCCTTCGCCAACCTTGGCGGCGCGGATCTTCTCCGCCGCGGTGTCCGTAACGATGAGAGCGGGATGGGTCATGGTCTCCTCCACAGCGAGCCGGGAGATTAGCACCCGTCGACTGGAACCGCGGGCGAGGCGATCGAACGGATCCCGATCAGGGCCGGCAGGCGGCAGATTCGGAAGCCTGGCGGCCCTGCGCGCCGAGCAGCGAGCACGCGCAGCTCCAGCCGATCCGCACGCCGAAGAGCAGCGCCAGAATCGCCGCGTAAGCGAGGGGCTCGCGGAGGTCCGACTTGACCAACCAGAGGAAATGGATCACCGCGAGCACGGCCGCCAGGTAGACCAGGCGATGGAGTGAAACCCAGCGCCGGCCGAGCCGCCGAATCATCGCGCGCGTCGACGTTGCGGCGAGCGCCGCGAGACACAGAAATGCCGCGAAACCCGCGGTCACGTAACGCCGCTCAAGAACGTCTTCGACGATCAGCCGCCAGTCGAACCAGTGCTCGAGCGCGAAGAAGGTCAGAAAATGCAGACACGCATACGCAAAAGCACTGAGGCCCAGGGTTCGGCGCAGCGGTGCGGCCCAGCTCCAACCGAACAGCCGGCGCAGGGGCGTCACGGCCAGACTCAGCAGCAGGAAGCGAAGCGCCCAATCGCCCGTAACGTGCGTCACTCGCTCGACGGGATCCGCGCCCAAGGCGTCGGAAAGCGCCGCGACTGCGAGCGCCGCGGCGGGCCCTGCAGCGCCGGTGATCGCGATGGCCTGGAGCGCGCGATTTCTTCGAGCGGGATTTTTCACCGACGTCTCAGCGGAATTTCAGAAATACTTGCGAAGGTCCATTCCCTCGTAGAGCTGCGCGACCTGGTCCGCGTAGCCGTTGAAGGGCAGCGTGGGGCGCTTGCGGAGTTCGCCGATCCGGCGCTCGCGCTTCTGGCTCCAGCGCGGGTGATCGACTGCCGGATTGACGTTCGAAAAAAACCCGTACTCCCTGGGTGCTTGCAGGTTCCAGCTCGTGGGCGGCTGGCTGCGCGTCAGCCGAATCTCGACGATCGACTTGATGCTCTTGAATCCGTACTTCCAGGGAACCACGACGCGTAGCGGCGCGCCGTTCTGGTTGGGTAGCTCGCGGCCATACATTCCGCTGGCGAGAATCGTCAGCGGATGCATCGCCTCATCGATGCGGAGCCCCTCGACATAGGGCCAGTCCAGCGCCCGACTGCGTTGGCCCGGCATCTGCTCCGGGTCGAGCAGCGTCTTGAAGGCCACGTATTGGGCACCCGAGGTGGGCTCGAAGCGCTTGATGAGATTGCCGAGCGGAATCCCGAGCCACGGGATCACCATCGACCAGGCTTCGACGCAACGCAGCCGGTAGATGCGCTCTTCGATGGCGTGCGGCCGCAACAGGTCGTCCAGGTCGATCGTCCCAGGCTTTGCGACTTCGCCCGTGATCGCGACCGACCAGGGCCGCGTGCGGAGACTTCCCGCCTTGCGCTGCGGGTCGCGCTTGTCGGTTCCGAATTCGTAGAAATTGTTGTACTGGGTCGCGTCCTCGAAGGGGGTGGGTTCTTCGAGCGTTCGATACGGGTCGGTACCCGCAACAGCCATCGGTTGCGGGGGTTGCGCGTCACTCTCCGCGCGACAGGCGAGCGCTGGCGCGAGCGCCACGCCTGCAGCCGCCCATCCCGCACCGCGCAGGAACTCGCGACGACGCAGAAAGAGGTCGGGGCGCGTGATCTCGCTGGATCGAATGCGATCGGGACGTCGAATCAACATCATCGCCTCCTGGGCGGATAGCGTATCTGCTCCGTGTGACGCGCGGCGAGGGGATTTTGTTCGACACGTGAAGAGGTTTCTTAGGAGGCCTGGGCCGGGGAGCCACTCGCTCTAACTACATGTCGCTCGCGGCTCCCCGGCCCAGGCCTCCGGCGGCGGCGGCATTCACACCAATAGGCTGCTCGGGCGAGGGGAGCAGTCGCTATCGTAGCCTGGGCTCCTGTGGGGGCGGGAGCCGCGGGCTCCATCGGGAGCACCGAGGGATGAGGTGCCGAGATTCGCCGTCGAATGCGAGCGCGATCCCCTTCGGGGAGAAGTTCCCGTGCGTTTCGGTTATCCGGATCGAATGCGTCGGGTCGTCGAATGGATCGACCGCTGGGAGGGTGATGAAGACGTCTACTTTCGCGTGCGAACCGAGGACGCCTCGGTCTACATCCTGCGCCAGAACCGCGAGAGCAGCGAGTGGCAGATCCACTTCTTCGAAAGCGGCGGGGATGCGTGAGTGGTGAAGCTTCCTGACGCAGGCCGCGCGCTTCAACAGCGCGCCGGATCCACCCTCTCTTCGGATGAAGTCGAAAGCGCCTTCGCGCTGCTCGCCGAAATGACCCGCAGTTTCGCGGAATCGATGGACCTCGAGCAGACACTCGAGCGGGCCCTTGCATCGATCGCTCAACATCTCAGCGCCGAAGCGGGCTCGCTCTGGTTGATCGATCTCGAGCGGAAGGAACTGCACTGTCGCGCATCGGTCGGGCCCAACCCCATCACGGGCATGAGGCTTCCGATGGCGAAGGGAATCATCGGTCGCAGCATCTCGGACAACACCTGTCAGTGTGTATTCGATGTCCGGAGAGACTCGGCATTTTCCGCCACGGCCGATGACGAAAGTGGCATGGTCACTCGCTCGTTGCTGTGTGCTCCGATGAGTTTTTCCGACCAGCGGATCGGCGCGATAGAACTCATCAATCGCCGCGGTGGCGACGGCTGTTTCGCGGAAAAGGACGTCTACCCATTGCAGGTTCTTGCATCGTCAGCGGCGCTGGCGATCGCGAACAATCGCATGGCGGCGTCGCTCGTCGACGCGGAACGGACCCGCCGCGAACTCGAACTCGCGGCGGAGATTCAGCGCAACCTGCTGCCGGCGGCGCAGATGGATCCCTTTCCGGTCCAGGGATTGAACATCCCGGCGCGGACGGTCTCCGGAGACTTCTTCGACTTCGTCGCGGTCGCGGACGGACGCCTTGCGTTTTGCCTCGGTGACGTCTCGGGCAAGGGCATCAATGCCGCGATGTTGATGGCCAAGACGGCGAGCCTCTACCGCTGCCTGGTGAAGACGACCGCGAGCCCGGCCGAATTGCTCCGCGTGCTCAACACCGAAATCTGCGAGACCGCCACGCGAGGTATGTTCGTCACGATGGCGGCAGGCCTCTACGATCCGAAGACCGGGGCGGTGCGCCTCGCGAATGCGGGCCACGAACCCGCGGTGTGTCTCGCGCAGGGTCGCTTTTCGATCTTCGAGGCCGGGGCGCCGCCGCTCGGGATCGTGCCGGGTGTCGAAATCCCGGAACTAGAACTGAATTTGCGCGGTGGATCGCTCTACGTCTTCACGGACGGGCTCACAGAGGCCGAAACGGAGTCGGGCGAGCCGCTCGGGCGCGCGGGATTCGAGGCGCTGGCGCTGAAGTTCGCGGAGCTTCCGCTCGCGCGACGCATCGAGGCGATCGTGGACAGCGTCAGCCGGCTGGCGATCCGCGACGATCTCACGCTGCTCGCGGTGTCGGATCAGGAGCGCCTTCGCTGATGCGCGAGCGGCCGCGCAACCGCTTGCTCCGGCTGCGTTTTCCGGCGCGCGCGGGCGAGCTCAAGAGGACCCGTGAGACCGTTCGGGAGAGCGTGGAGGCTTGCGGGTGCAGCCCCAAGTCGACCGCGGACATCGTGCTCGCAATCGACGAGGCCTGCCAGAACATCATCCGCCACGCTTATCGCGGGGAGTGCGATGACGTGATCGAACTCGAGATCGAGCGCCGGGGCGACCGGCTGATCTTCTCGCTCGCGGATCACGCACCGACGATCGACCCGAGC
>CAZBSV010000139.1:0-30499 GCA_964494795.1 uncultured Spirochaetales bacterium
CTCGCGCTCGCGGCGGCGATCGAGTTCGCGGGAAACCCAAAGCTCGCGCTGCTCGCGGCCGGAACGGATGGAATCGACGGCCCGACCGATGCAGCGGGCGCGTACGCGGACGGAGCTAGCGTTTCGCGCGGAAGCCAGCTCGGGCTCGACGCGCGAGGCGCGCTCGCGAACAACGACTCGCATGGCTTCTTCGACCGCGAAGGCGGGGTTCTGCGCACTGGACCGACGGGTACGAACGTGATGGATCTGGCGTTGCTCTACGTCGACCCGTAGTTTTGGCCGCGGAGTGTGTGAGCGCTCGCAGCGGGTTCGAGTGAAAAAGAAGTCGGTGTAGACTCGCGCGACACGATCGTTGGGAGTGTGGGTTTGTCGTTTTCCCAAACGGATTTGAAGAACGCGTATGCGCGCTGGGCGACGGGTGTCACGATCGTGACCGCGCGCGCGGGCGACCGCGTTCACGGCATGACGGTTTCGGCGTTTACGGAGGTTTCGCTCGAGCCGCCGCTCGTGCTGGTTTGTATCGACAAGGCGTCGAACACGCAGTCCGTGATCGAGGAAGGTGGCGTGTTTGCGGTGAACATTCTCGCGCGCGGTCAGGAGTCGATTGCGCGGCGTTTTGCGTGCAAGGAGGAAGAGGACCATCGATTTTCGGAACTCGACTGCGAAACGGGTGCGACTGGGGCGCCGCTGCTCGCTGGCACCGTCGCGAACCTGGATTGCCGGCTCGCAAAATCCCTCGATGCGGGCGACCACGTCATCTACGTCGGTGAAGTCGTCGCGCTCCAGCTCTCCGATCGCGATCCCCTGATGTTCTACAACCGGAGTTACCGCGGCATCGCCGACTAGCCGTGCGCCTCAGGCGGTGCTTTCCATCTGCTCCGTGTACTTGCCGCTGCGCGCCGCGCCATTGCAGCGCGCGCGATGGAGGTAGGCGCTCTGGGCGGCGGGGACGTTGGCCGCCTTTCCCGCCCAGACCTTCAGCGGCGCCGCCTGCAGCGCGCGCCCATAGGAGAAGCTCAGTTCCCACGGCGCGCCGCCGATCTTGTTCATCTCATTGAGGTGGGCGGTGGCCTTCTCGTCGCTCTGCCCGCCGGATAGAAATACGATCCCGGGCACCTCTTCGGGGACCGTCTTTCGAAAACACGCGAGCGTGGCTTCTGCCACTTCTCGGACACTCGCCTGCGTCGGGCACGTGCTTCCCGAAAGCACCATGTTGGGCTTGAGGATGGTCTGTTTCAGCGGCACGCGCTGTTCGCGGAGTTCGCTGTAGACCGCAGCGAGGACGCGCTCCGTCACTGCGTGGCAGCGTTCGATCGTGTGCGGGCCGTCCATCATTACTTCGGGCTCGACGATCGGAACGAGGTCGCCCTCGATGCACAGCGCCGCGTAACGCGCGAGCGCGTGAGCATTGGCGCGGATGCATCCGCTGCTCGGGATGTGGTCACCGATGTTGATCACCGCGCGCCACTTGGCGAAACGCGCGCCGAGCTGACGGTATTCGGCGACGCGTTCCCGCAGTCCATCGAGGCCCTCGGTGATCTTCTCGCCGGAAGCGAACGCGAGATCCTTCGCCCCTTTGTCGACCTTGATGCCGGGAAGGATTCCTTGTCCGCGGAGCAGTTCGGGAAACGGGGTTCCGTCGGCGGCGCTCTGCCTGAGGGTTTCGTCGAACAGGATCACGCCACTGATGAAGTCCTCGGCGCCTGCGGCGCTGAAGAGCATCTCGCGATAGGCGCGGCGATTCGTCTCGCTGGATTCGACGCGGATCGATTCGAATCGCTTCTGGATGGTGGGCGAACTCTCGTCGGCTGCGAGAATCCCCTTGCCGGGCGCCACCATGGCCCGCGCGATGTCGACTAGTTCGGACACTTCGGTTTTCCTTTCCCTGAAGTTTCGGCCGCCGCGTTTCGGCCGCCGCGTTTCAATTGCAGCGCTGCGGTGACCGCGCTGCCGTTACGGGCGCGCTCAGCGCGCGGCCCGGGCCTTCGGAAACCCCGAGAGCCGGTATCGGGCTGGGCACTGGCGCTGCTCCCAGCGGTTCCCGATGGCGATCTCCGGCGCGGGTGGTGCGGCAAAGAGGATTCGAACCTCCACGAGGTTGCCCCCGCCAGCCCCTCAAGCTGGTGCGTCTACCAATTCCGCCACTGCCGCACAAAACGCGCGCGAAGAATACCGAACGCCGCTGTTGCGACCAGATCAGCGATTGCCGCTGTTTCCGGTCGCGCCTTCTGCTTCGGGCTCCGGGGCCGCCGCGCCGTCGACCGGCGCATCCGCTCGCGGGATCTCCGCCTCGGCCTCATCGGGCACGAGGGTGCCGAACTCCTCGAGCGCGTTCGCGTCCTCGGGCATCAGCGTGCCGAGTTCTTCGAACGCCCCCTGCTCGCTGGCTTCGACCTCGCCCTCGAACAAGCGCTCACCGGCTCGCTCCGTGTAGAGATAGGAGAGTGAGAGACTAGTCAGCATGAACATCGCTGCGCAAATCTTCGTGAGCAGGGTCAAGAAATTGCCCGCGCCGCGGCTGCCGAACACCGTCGAGCTCGCGCCGCCACCGAAGACCGCGCCCATTTCGGCGCCCTTACCCCGCTGCAGCAGTACCACGGCGATCAGGAAAACACAGACGATGATGTGCAGGACGGTGAGAGCTGAAATCATGAGGTCCTCTGGCTTTGGAAATCCACGATACGCGCAAACGCTTCGGGGTCGAGGCTGGCGCCGCCCACCAGCGCGCCATCGATATCGGGCTGGCGCAGCAGAGCATAGACGCTTTCCGGCTTGACGGAGCCCCCGTACTGGATTCGAATTCGATTGGCCGCATCTCCGAACTGAGCCGAGAGCCGCTCGCGAATGTGCCCGTGGACCCGTTGGGCGATCTCGGGCGTCGCGGTGCGGCCGGTTCCGATCGCCCAGACGGGCTCGTAGGCGACGACGATCTGCTCGGCCTGGCTGCGGGGGATCCGAGCGAGGCTGTCTCGGAGCTGCCGCGCGACGACCTCGAGCGCCGTTCCCGCGTCGCGCTGCTCGAGCGTTTCGCCGACGCAGACGATCGGACGGATACCGTGGTGGAGCAGCGCGGCGGCCTTGCGCGCCACGACCTCGTCGGATTCGCCGAAGAGGGTGCGCCGCTCGCTGTGACCTGCAATCGCGTACGTGCAGCCGAGATCCGCGAGCATTCCGGCAGCGATCTCGCCGGTCCATGCACCGCTCTCCTCGGGGTTGACGTTCTGCGCCGCAGACTGGATCGAAGTTCCCGCAAGGCGCTGGGCGAGGCGATCGAGCAAGGTGAAGGGAGGCGCGATCACGATGTCGACATCCGCGATGTTTTCGACGAGGGGAATGAATCGCGCGATGAACGCCTCGAAGTCCGCCGAGAGCATGTTCATCTTCCAATTGGCCGCGAGGATCGGTGTGCGCACGGCTCTAGCGTTCCAGCGCCGCGACGCCGGGTAGTGTCAAGCCCTGCACGTACTCGAGAGAGGCGCCCCCGCCGGTCGAAAGATGATCGATCCGGTCTCCCACGCCGAGCTGTTGGACCGCGGCGAGGGAGTCGCCCCCGCCGACGATGCTCGTCGCGGGCGAATCGGCAACCGCCGCTGCCACGCTGCGCGTTCCCTCGGCAAACGCCTTGATCTCGAAGACGCCCATCGGGCCGTTCCAGAAGATGGTCTTCGCGTTCGCGACTTCGCGCGCGTATCGGCGCGCAGTTTCCGGACCGATGTCGAGCCCTAGCGCGTCCGCGGGGATTTCGCAGACGATGCGCGCCGATGCGTCGGCGTCGAGTCGATCGGCAACGACGTGATCGCTCGGCAGCAGCAGGCGGCGTCCGGCTTTCTGCGCGGCGCGCTGGACGGCCAGCGCATCGGGCATTCGGTCGGGCTCGATCAGGGATTTGCCGGTCGCGCCGCCGTTCGCGGCGATGAACGTGTACGCCATCGCGCCTCCGATCGCGATCACGTCCGCGTGAGGCGCGAGCGCTTCAAGCACCGGGAGTTTGTCGGAAACCTTCGCGCCACCGAGGATGACCAGCAACGGTCGGATGGGGTCGCGAATCGCCTGCAGATGTCGGAGTTCCGCGTTCATCAGATCGCCTGCGGCTACGCGATCGAACTCACCCACCATCCCCGTCGTCGAAGCGTGCGCCCGGTGTGCGGTTCCGAACGCGTCGTTGACGTAGATGTCTGCGAGCGCCGCCAGCGCCCGCGCAAAATCGGGATCGTTTCGCTCTTCGCCCGCGTGGAAGCGCAGGTTTTCGAGCAGCAACAGCTGCCCGTCGCCGAGCTGCGCGATCGCGGCGCGCGCTCGCGCGCCCACGCACTCATCGCAAAACGAAACCCCCGTGCCGAGCAGCTGGGCGAGTCGCGCTGCGACCGGTCGGAGCGAGAGGCCCGGGACGCGCAGCGCTTTGGGCCGACCGAGATGTGAGGCGACGATGACCCGCGCGCCCGCATCGAGGAGTCTGCGAAGGGTCGGCAGCGACGCGCGCAAGCGGGAGTCATCCGAAACGCCCCCGTCGCGCAGCGGAACGTTGAGATCCGCTCGGACGAAGACGCGCTGCCCACGCACACCCTTGGCGAGCAGGGCGTCTAGGTTCTGTACGGCCATTTGGGATTCAGCGGCCCATCAGCAGCGCCAGATCGACCACGCGGGACGCATAGCCCCACTCATTGTCGTACCAGGCGAGCAGCTTGGCAAAATCACCCCCCATCACGCGGGTGTTCAGCGCGTCGAGGATCGAGGAGTGTCGGTTGCCGACGAAATCCACCGAAACGAGCGGTTCGTCGCAGTACTCGAGGATCCCCTTGAGCGGGCCGTTCGCGGCGCGTTTCATCGCCGCGTTGATCGCGTCTGCGTCGGTGGATCGCTCGAGCTTGACGCTGAGGTCGACCACCGAGACATCTGCGGTCGGGACCCGCATCGCATAGCCATCGAGTTTTCCCTTGAGTGCCGGCAGGACGAGACCGATCGCCTTGGCGGCGCCGGTTCCCGTCGGGATCATCGAGACTGCCGCAGCGCGGGCTCGGCGCAGATCGCTGTGCGGAGAATCCTGCGTGACCTGATCGTTCGTGTAGGCGTGGATCGTGGTCATCCAGCCGCGCTCGATCCCGTACTCGTCGTGCAGGACCTTCGCGACGGGCGCGAGGCAGTTGGTGGTGCAAGACGCGTTGGACACGATCCGGTGCTTGGCGGGATCGTAGGCACCGCTGTTGACGCCGAGCACGATCGTGACGTCTGGGTCCGTGGCGGGGGCGCTGATGATCACCCGCTCGGCACCGGCTTTCAGGTGCTTCGAGGCGTTTTCCCGGTCGACGAAGCGGCCGGTGGATTCGACGACGATCTCGGCCCCGAGCTTCGCCCAGGGCAGCTGTGCGGGATCGCGCTCTGCGCTGATCGGAATGGCAACGCCGTCGACGATGATCGCGTGGTCGCCGGCTTCCACCGAGCCGGGGTAGCGGCCGTGAACGGAGTCGAATTTCAGCAGATGGGCGAGCGTCTTGGCGTCGGTCAGATCGTTGACGCCCACGACCTCGATCGCGTGGCCGCGCGCGGCTCTGAAAAACAGTCGCCCGATGCGGCCGAAACCGTTGATTCCCACTCGAATTGCCATGTTTGCTCCCGAGATCGTCCTGAAGGGTCCGCAAGGTACCGACCTCGCGGAACCTATGCCAGAAACGCAATGAGCGCGCGCGGATCTCGCTTCTAGGGCGCGCGCGGAGCCCCGAGGCCGCTCTCTCGGCTTGGCTTTGCCGCTAAGCTCGGGCCCGGGATCGCGGGAGGACATCGGTTGATCGTGGGGACGGGGATCGACGTCATCGAGATCGAAAGGATAGAGCGAGCGCTGCGGCGATCCGGGGAGCGCTTTGCGCGCCGGGTTTTTGCGGGCGCGGAGATTCGCGCGTGCCGCTCGCGCGCACGCGCGGGTGCACATTTTGCGCTGCGCTTCGCGGCGAAGGAAGCGGCGATGAAAGCACTCGGGACTGGCTGGGCGGATGGCGTCCGCTGGCTGGACATCGAGACGCTTTCCGAGCCCGGTCGGAACTCTGGGCAATGGTCGTTGCGGCTGCACGGTCGGGCGGCAGAACTCGCCGCGCAGCGCGGCGCGCAGGTTCACCTCGCGGTGAGCCGCACCCGCAGCCACGCGATGGCGTTCGTGCTCTTCGAGAATTCCGACCCGTGAGTAGCGCTCGCGGGAAGCGGGGCGCGGCCGGATTCGGGCGCCGCGGGGCGGCACTGCTCGCGATCGCGCTGCTGCTGGCGATCGCGCTGTGGGTCGAGAGGCTGCGCGAAGCTGCGGAGACTCGATCGGCGTTTCCCCTCGAATCGGGACGAATCGCGGTCGCGGGCCTCAGCGAGCCCGTGGATATCTACCGCGACCCTCGTGGCGTTCCCCACATCCAGGCGACCAGCGAAAGCGACGCGTATTTCGGCTGGGGATTCGCACACGCGCAGGATCGGCTCGCGCAGATGTTCTGGCTGCTGCTGAGCGCGCGAGGGCGGACCGCTGAAATCGTCGGAGTGGCGGGGCTCGACGCCGACCGCTGGGCTCGGACGCTGGCTTTCGGGGCGCTCGCGGACCGCGAGTTCGAACAGCTCGATGAGAGCATTCAGAAGCAGCTGATCGCCTACGCGGCGGGCGTCAATGCGCGGCTGGAGCGGATTCGCGACGAGCGCGTTGGGGCTCCGCTCGCACTGAGCGGAGCGACGCTATCGGCCGATCTCTGGAAGCCGTCGGACTCGCTCGCGATCTTGAAGCTCTACAGCTGGGGGCTCGCCGACAGCGTGGATGTGAGCCTGCTGCTCCGAGACGTGACCGCCCACCTCGGAAGTCGAGCCGCGCGGCCGTTCTTTCCATCGGCCGACCCTGTGGCGAGTTCGCCCACGTCCATCGTGGCGCAGATTGGCTCGCCCGGCGGATCCGCGACCACGGCTTCCGTCGGGCTCGAGCGCTTGCGACGCATGCTTGGAGTGAACGGCGGGAACGTCGGCAGCAGCGCTTGGGTACTCGCCGGCAAGTACACCGAGAGCGGCTCGCCAATCCTCGCCGCCGACTCCCATTTGGAAGTGACCGCGCCGCCGTTGCTGCACATCGCCCACGTGCACGGCGGAGAGTTCGATGTCGCCGGCGCAGCCGTGCCCGGAATTCCGCTGTTCTGGGCGGGACAGAATCAACGCGTCGTCTGGGCTTCGACACACGCTCGAGTTGCGACGATCGATCTCTACACGGAAACGCTCGGAGAATCAAACTCCAACCGGTATCACGACGGAACGACCTGGCAGGACCTCGAGCAGCGCGTGGAGGTCATTGGAATTCACGGTCGCGCCGACGAAGAGTTGACGGTTCGCTCGACGCGGCACGGCCCTCTCGTGGACGCGCTGATCGCCGGAGAAACGGAGCCCCTTGCGCTGGCGTGGGTCGGCGCACGCAGTGACATCAACAGCGCCATGACTTCGATGATGGCGGTTGCGCGTGCGCGGGACGCGGCGGAATTGAGAGCGGCACTCGCGCAGCACCACGAACCACCGCTCGCGGTCGCCTATGCGGACCGCGACGGCGCGGGTGGCGTGCAAGTCGCGGCGTGGATTCCGGTTCGCGCGCTTCCCACGAATCTGGTGCCGCTGCCCGGACGCGCGCGTTGGTACGACTGGCAGGGACATCTCGATTTCGACCAGCTCCCCGCCCAGCGACTTCGCGCGGATCGGGGCTGGGCGATCGCAGCCGACAATCCGATGGCGCCGCAAGACCCAGCCGCGCAGATCGACTGGCTCTGGCGTGCCGGCACCCGCGCCGAGCGGATCGACGCATTGCTGGAATCGCGATCGCGGCGCGGAAAGATCGATCTTCGCGGGATGTCGGAACTGCAATCGGATGTGGGTTCGCAATCTGCGCTAGCGATGATCGAGATGGTGCTGGAAGCCGCGGGCCCGATCGAGCGGCTTCCAGTCGAATCCCAGGAGATTGCGCACTTGCTGAGCGCCTGGGACGGCGTTTCCGGCGCCGAAAGTATCGGAGCCGCCGCGTATCACGTGTTCGTCGAAAAACTCGCCAGCGAGATTTTCGATCTCGTGATTGGAAGTGAACTCGCGGCGCGCTATCGCGCGCTACCGCAGGTGGACACGGCGAGCGTACTGTTCTCGTTGATGCGATCCGCCGTCGACGGCACTTCCGTCGTAGCGCTCGACGCCAAAGCGCTGCAGATCGTCGTGCGAGAAAGCCTGCGCGACACCTGGCTGCGACTGTCGTTCGAGCTCGGCGCGAACCGCGGAAAATGGCGTTGGGGGCGGCTCCATCAGCTCTCGTTCCGGCCCTTCGGAGAACCGCGCGCCGGGTCCGCTCTGGTCGGTTTGTCCGAGCTTGCTTACGGCGGCAGCCGCGAAACGATCAACACCGCAGAATTCGCCGGGGCCGACTCGTTCGCGGTGCGAGTGGCCTCGACATTTCGGATGGTGGTGGACGCGGGCTCGCCCGATCAGCTGCTCACCGCGATCGCGCCGGGGCAAAGCGAGCACCCCGGCCACCCGCACTTCAGCGACGGCCTCGCCGATTGGTTGGCCGGCCGCTCTTCGCTGTTGGTCACGGATCGCTTGTTGGTGAGGGAGTCCGGTGCCCGGCGGCTCGTCCTCGAGCCGCTTCCGTGAATCGCGCCATCTTGTTCGCAGAGGTTCCGTGCTTCTACGCGGCGGTCGAGCGCGCCGACGATCCCGCGCTCGCCGATCGCCCCATCATCGTTGGAGGCGATCCGCGCAAGCGCGGCCGGGTTCAGGGTGCGAGCGAGGAGGCGTTGGCGGCTGGCGTGACGCTGGACCAGCCGGTCGTCGAGGCGCTCAGGCTGTGTCCAGGGGCGCGGGCTGCGCGAACCAACATGCCGAGGTACCGGGAGGTCTCGGGCCGGCTCTTCGTGTGTCTGCGCGAGGGATTCGATCGACTCGAGCCGTTCGGGCTCGGCGCCGCGTATCTGGATGTGACGGGTAGCCAGGATGCTCCCGCCGAGATCGCGACACGGCTTCAGGCGATCGTCGCCGATGACCTCGGACTGCGGGTGCGGGTGGGGATCGCGTCGGGGAAGTTTCTCGCGCGCCTCGCTGCAGAAGAGGCGGGCCCTTCCGGCTGCTTTCGTGTGGAACCGGCTCGGCAGGCGGCGTTCTTGAACCCGCTGCTGGTTGGCCGCCTCGAAGGCGTCGGGTCCAAGACCGCGGCGACATTGGCCGAACTCGGCGCAGAGAGGATCGGCCAGCTGCTCGAAATCGGCCGCGAACGCCTTCAACACGCACTCGGGACGCAGGGCTTGCGGATTCACTCCTTCGCGATGGGTCGCGATGACCGCCCGGTCCGGGCGGCGAGCCATCCTCAAAGCTTGAGCCGGGAAACGACGCTCGGAGAGTCCATGGATCTCGAGGTGCTGGCCTCGCAGGTCGAGGATCTCGCGCGCCGGCTCGAGGTCGATTTGCACGCCCAGGGCCTGTCGGCTGCGCGGGTGGCTCTGAAAATCCGCTTCTCCGACCGCTCGACGAGCTCGCGCAGCAAAACACTGGTCGCCCCGATTTCGTCAGCGGCGGAGATCCAGCAGCTGGCCGTGGGTCTACTAGCCCTCAGCCAGGCTGGCTCGCGGCCCGCTCGCGGACTCGGAATTCAGCTCGGGCGGCTCCAGAAGGGCGTGTCCGGCGATCGCCAACTCGATCTCTTTTCCGAAGCGCTTCGCAAGACGTAAACCAGCCCTCAAGGGGCGGGCAAATACGGACGAAAGGGGGACGGAGAAGTCCACGCCCCCTCGAGGCCGGTACCGCCCATGGGAAGTTCCAGCGGCAAAGAGCGCCGCAAGTATCGACGCATCGGAACCGATCAGGTGATCTCGTTTGCGCCCGTCGCTGCGCGCGATCTGTTGGGAGTTGGCCGCGATCTGTCGGCCGGAGGAATCCGCTTCGAGGCGGTTGGCTGCGAGATCAATCAAGACGAAGTTCTCCGGGTCACGTTCAACGTCGGCGATCTGACCGTCGTCGCGGTCGGGCGGGTGATCTGGGCGACCGAGATCGATCCGATGACGCTCGATGTCGGCCTGGAATTCGTCGAGATCGATCCCACAGCGATCGACCTGCTCGACCAAGTCACGGCCGTCGAGGCCGACTGACGCTTTCCGCGACTGCGCGCGGCCTTGCCTGCGCTTGACACGGCCGCCGAACGGATGCGAGTGTCCGCCCTCGTGGCCGATTTCCATCAGAGCGGTTCGATCACCACGCTTCACCGGCTCGGAAGCCCGGATGTGGAGCGGCTCGAGCGCGAGCTGCTCCATCACTCCCGCGTGCGTCCGATCGCGTTGTTGCTGCCGTGTCTATTCGAGGAACTGCGCGGGCCCGCCCTCAAGGGGATCGTCGATGCGCTGCGTGGTGTTCGCTATTTGAGCGAGATCGTCGTGAGCATCTCGGGGACCGAGGCGCGCACCGAATACGAAGAGAT
Source organism: uncultured Spirochaetales bacterium (assembly GCA_964494795.1). Lineage (GTDB taxonomy): Bacteria > Myxococcota_A > UBA9160 > UBA9160 > SMWR01 > JACZVU01. The sequence goes on from CAZBSV010000139.1 coordinate 10,445, forward strand.
GCGCTCGCTGTTCGATGGCGTAACGAACGTGAGCGGCGAGCCGCCGGTGCTCCTGTGGAACAGCGGCCGGCGCGTTCAAGCGCTGCTCGAAACCCTGCGCGAGGAAGGGCTCGAGCCCGGTAGCGATGGTAAGGGGCGCAGCACCTGGCTCGCCTGCGGCTACGTGTTGGCGACGAATCGATCCCGTGTCATTGCCGTACACGATTGTGACATCGTCGACTATCGCCGCGAGTTGTTGGCGCGCCTGTGTTATCCCACCGCAAATCCCAATCTCCACTACGAGTTTGCCAAGGGATATTACGGTCGCGTCACCGATCGCCTCAATGGTCGAGTCACGCGCCTCTTCGTCGGCCCTCTGCTCCGATCCCTCCGGGCCGTGCTTGGAACCCATCCGCTACTCGAATATCTCGAATCATTTCGCTTCCCGCTCGCTGGAGAGTGCTCGATGACCACCGAACTCGCGCGCATCAATCGCGTCCCGAGTGATTGGGGGCTCGAGGTGGGGATGCTGACCGAGGTGTATCGCAACTGCTCGCTCAAGCGGATCTGTCAGGTGGAGATCGTCGACAACTACGACCACAAGCACAGGGAGTTGTCGGAGGGCGACGCCAACCAGGGGCTTCACCGGATGGTGTGCGACATCGCAGCCTCGTTGATCCGCAACCTCGCCTCTTATGGTGTGGAGTTCGACGCGGGATTTCTGAATACGCTGACGGCCGCCTACACGCGGATGGCCCAGGACGCGATTGCATCGTATAGCCACGATGCGGCGCTGAACGGGCTCATCTTCGACCGGCACGAAGAAGAGGTCGCGGTCGAGACCTTTTCGCGCGCCTTGATGGCGGCGGGTCTGGGCTTCGTTCGGGACCCGTTGGGCCTGCCGCAGATCCCGAACTGGAGCCGAGTGACTTCGGCGTTGCCGAATTTCCTCGAGGAACTCCGCGAGGCGGTCGACGCGGACGCCGTCGAGTCCGACTAACAAGACTCCTCGGCAATAGGGCAAACGACGGGCGGCCGCTTCGATGCCCGCCTCTTTGGGATCAGCTCGCTGCGTCCAACACCTGATCGAGAACCTCGTCGACGGTGTCGACCAGGCGAAGTTCGAGCTGCTCGCGGACTTCTTCGGGCACGTCGACGAGGTCCTTTTCGTTGCGCCGCGGCAAGATCACGGTCTCGATGCCCGCGCGCGACGCCGCGAGGATCTTGCTCTTGATGCCTCCGACGGGCAATACGCGCCCTCGTAGCGAAATCTCTCCCGTCATTGCGACTTTTCCGCTGGCCTTACGGCCGGTCAACGCCGAGACGAGTGCGGTGACGAGCGCAATTCCCGCGGACGGACCGTCTTTGGGCACGGCTCCAGCGGGCACGTGAAGGTGGATTTCGCAGGCGTCGAAAATCCCGGGATCGACCCCGATCTTTTCGGCATTGGCGCGAATCCACGAGAGCGCGGCTTCTGCCGATTCGCGCATCACCTCTCCGAGCTGACCGGTGAGCCGCAGGCGTACGCCATCGGCACCGCCGCGAATCAGCGCCGCCTCGACGAAGAGGATGTCTCCGCCGTGGCTGGTGTGGGCGAGGCCGACGACGACGCCCGGCATCACGGTCCGCTCCGCGGCCTCTGGCAGGTGGGGCGGTGCTCCGAGCGCGTTCGCGACGAACTTGGCGTCGATATCGACCTCGATTTCCTCGGCCTGGCCGGCGAAGCTGCGCGCGGATTTTCGCATCAAGCTGGCGATGTGGCGGTCGAGATTGCGAACGCCGGCTTCGCGGGTGTATTCGCGGACGATCTTGTCGAGCGCGTCGTCTCGAACGCGGATGCGCGCGGGTGGCAGTCCGTGCGCTTCGATCTGTTTCGGGACGAGGTGGCTGCGTGCGATCACGATCTTGTCCCGTTCGGTGTACCCCGGCAATTCGATGACTTCCATGCGGTCCAGCAGCGCGGACGGAATCGTCGAGAGTGTGTTTGCGGTGGCGATGAAGAGCACTTTCGATAGGTCGAAGGGAATCTCGATGTAGTGGTCGCTGAACGCGTGGTTCTGTTCGGGGTCGAGAACTTCGAGCAGCGCCGAAGAGGGGTCGCCGCGGAAATCGCCGCCGAGCTTGTCGATCTCATCGAGCAGGAAGATCGGGTTGCGGGTGCCGGCTCGCCTCAGGCTCTGGAGGATCCGGCCCGGCATCGCGCCGACATAAGTGCGCCGATGGCCGCGAATCTCAGCTTCGTCGCGAACACCGCCGAGCGAAGCCCGCGCGAATGTTCGCCCGATCGCACGCGCGATCGAGCGGCCGAGGGATGTCTTGCCGACGCCGGGTGGGCCGACGAAACACAGGATCGGGCTCTTTGCCTCGGGTGCCAGCTTGCGCACGGCGAGGAATTCGATGATGCGATCCTTGACCTTTTCCAGGTCGTGGTGATCGGCGTCGAGGATTTCGCGCGCGGCCGGCAGGTCGAGTTTGTCCACCGACTCCACGGACCACGGAAGATCCGCCATCCATTCGATGTAGGTTCGAATCAAATGCCGATCGGGCGCGAGCTGGGGCAGGGCGGCCAGTCGTTTGAGCTCGCGTTCGGCCTGTTCGCGTGCGGCCTCGGGCAGGTTGGCCGCATCGATCTTCTCGCTGAGTTCTTCCGCCTCCCGAATGCTCGGATCGGCCTCGCCGAGTTCTTTTTCGAGCTCTCGCATCCGTCGCCGCAGCAGTCTCTCTCGTCGGCCCGGCTCCATGTCGTCGGAGTGGGTGCCCTGGCTCAGCGCGCGCTGGGTTTCCGCGATGGTCGCTTCGCGTTCCAGGTGAGCGGCCACGCGTTCGAGCCGCAGCTGCGGATTGATCTCTGCGAGCAGCAGCGCTTTTTCATGCGGCGGAAGCGGTAGTGTGGAAGCGACAACGTCCGCGAGCAGGCCCGATCCGGGAATACCCGAAACGAACGTCTTCCACTCGTCGGGGTAATCGTCGTGTAGATCGATCACGCGATGCGCGAGTGCGACCACCTTCTTCCAGGCGGCATCGGTCGCATCCGGATCGGAATCGGCATCCTTGAGCACATCGAGCCGCATCCGCATCGCGGGAGAATCGGCGACGGGTGGCCCGAGACGCGTCCGCGCAATCCCGACGACGATCGCCTGTTTGCCGTGGCCGCGCGCATCGATGATCCGAACCACGCGCACCACGCAGCCGACCGGGTGCAGTTCCTCGAAGCCGGGGTCCTCGGTGGCCGCATCGAGCTGGCTGGCGACGATCAGGAAATTGCTCTGATTCGCTTCTTCGAGCGCGGCGAGGGATTTCTCGCGCCCGACGGCGAGCGGCACGGTGACGCCGGGAAACACGACCACGTCTCGCACGGGCAGTACCGGCAGGATCCCCGGAATCTCCACGGACTCGTGACCCGCCACGACGTGGGTCTGTGTGTCTTTTTCGCTTTGCGCCACGCGGCTCCCGGGTGATGGAAAACTCGGCAAGGCTAAGCGCGGTCAGGGCTGGGTCAAGAGCCGATTCGGCCTGAATTCGATGGTGCCCGGGACTGGAGTCGAACCAGCATGAGGTAACCCCCACCAGGTCCTGAACCTGGCGCGTCTACCAATTCCGCCACCCGGGCGAGCTGCGGATGCTAAATCGAGCACTCGGAGTCGTCAATCAGGAGCTCCGATCGATCCGGCGCGCGATCGCAGCCGCGGTCGATCAAGCGAGCGCGGATACGAGTCGATCGACTTCGTCTTCAGAGTTGTAGAAGTGCGGTGATGCGCGAACGCCGCCGCGGCGCTCGGTGACGAAGATCCGCTCGGCGCGAAGTCTTCTCACGGTGTCAGCCGGGCGCTCGCCGGGGATCGAAAACGAGACGATGCCGGACGCTGCGCCGGGCTCGCGCGGGCTCGCGATCTTGGCGCCCCGAGCGCGCAGCCCGGCCACCAGCCTGTCCGTGAGCGCGAGCACCCGCTCCCCGATCGCGCTGACTTCGAGTTCGAGCAGCAGGTCGATCGCGGCCCCGAGTCCGAAGATTCCGGGTGTGTTCGGAGTTCCCTCTTCGAAGCGGCCCGCGCCGGGCTGCAGGTCCATGTGATAGCTGTCGAAGTCCAGATTGTTCGTCACGCTGCGCCAGCCGATGATCCGCGGCGCAAGCAGCTCTGTAACGCGCTTCGAGCAGAAGAAGATCCCGCAGCCCTCCACGGAGAGCAGCCATTTGTGGCCGTCGGCGGCGAGGAAATCGATTCCGGATTTCTCGACATCGATCGGAAAACAGCCGAGGCTCTGGATCGCATCGACGCAGAAAAGAACTCCGCGTTCGCCGCACAGGGCTCCAAGCGCATCGAGGTCGTTGCGCGCGCCGCTCCCGAACTCGACCGACGACAGCGCGAGCAGTCGCACGCGTGGGTTCTGCAAGGCCTCCTCGACGCTCGCGAAGGGCAGGCGTCCCTCGCGGCCGCGAAGCATCAGCGTTTCGACTCCGCGATCGCGCAAACTCCACCACGGATACACGTTCGAGGGGTACTCGAGGTCGCAGCTGACGACCTTGTCTCCGCGTTGCCAGTCGAGGCCGTTGGCGACGATTCCGAGGCCTTCGGTGGTGTTCTTGACGAACGCGATCTCATCCGCGTTCGCGTTGAGCAACTGTGCGGCGCGCGCACGCACGCGTTCGACTTCGGCGTCGAAGAATCGCGGGTATTGGAACGCACCGAGCCTGGTTGCTTCGCCCGTGTAGCGGCGAAGCGCCTCTTCGACGCGGCTCGAAATCGGCGCGACACCCGCATGGTTGAAGTACGCCAATTCCTGTGTCACCGGAAACAGACTGCGGGTCCACTCCCAGCCGCTGCGCGCACTCGAGATCCGATTTGCGGGCACGCGTGATCCCGTCAACCATTCGTTCGGGGCGAGCTGGGTCGCATGAGTTCGCCAAGGGGGGGTTCGGCGCGGGAACTCGTGCGTCGGCGCGAACGGCTCCCCGCGTGAAGTGCGTCGGCCGGTCGCGCGTGGGCGTGTTCGATCAATTCGGGAATCCGCCAGGGCGCGGGCAGTCGCACCCGATCCCCGCGCTTGGTGCGGAAACACAGGTGGCCGTGTTCGCTTGCGTGCCGCAGCAGGTCGACGAGCAGTGACACGTCCTGCCGGCAGTAGCGCTCGATTTCGTCCACGCGGCCTTCCTTCCACCAGATCAGCGATTGCAGGCCGTCGGCCTGCTTGCTCGCCCCGAGAGTTTCTTGGGCGAGGTGGCCGAGCGCAAGGCGATATCCGAGCCGCTCGTGGATCGCGGCCAGCATGTCGAAGGTGGGAAGGGCGCGCAGGTCCTCGTCGCTATAGCCGCGAAGCACCGCGTAGTCGAAGCCGAGCACGTTGAAGCCAACGACGAGATCGGCCTCACCCAAGCGCTCGATCAGCCGATGCACGTCGTTCTCGAAGAAGCTTTCGAAGCGCTCGGTCTGGCTGTCGTAGATGACCGCGAGCGCCACCCGCATCAGATGGGCGTTGTGCCAGCCTCCCACTTCTTCGGCGCTGCGCTGGGTCTCGAGGTCGAAGTAGATGACGCGATGAAGCGCGGGCATCGCGGGCGGCGGGGCCGGCTCTTCGAACGTGCGGGTTTCGAGCTCGACGGAGCCCTGTGTGCGTCGCTCGGGCAGCGGATCGCGGCCCAATAGTAGCCGCAGGACCATGATCGCCGCGGCCTTGTCGATTGGTCGATTGCCGCTGCCGCATTTGGGAGAGTGCACGCAGGCCGGACAACCCTCGTCGCACGCGCAGTCGGCGATCAGATCGCAGGTGGCGTCGAGTAGGACTTCGATGCGGTCGAACATGCTGGCCGCGAGGCCGACGCCGCCCGGTTGCCCGTCGTAGAAGAAGATCGCCGCGCCGCCGGTTTGCGGGTGGCGGGTGTAGGAGATACCCGCGACGTCGTGTCGATCGCACAGGGCAAACAGCGGAAACAGCGAGAGCGCTGCGTGTTCCGAGGCGTGGATCCCGCCCATCACGTGGCGCCCCGCGGCTTCGAGCGCTTGGGGAATTTCTTCCGGAAACTCGAGCCAGATCCCCACGGTTTCGAACGAGCTGGGCGGCAGATCGAGGGATTCCGTGCCGAGCAGATCCTGTCCTCGGATCCGCCTGCGCTCGAAGCCCGTCACGGTCTTGGTCACTTTGACGCGACCCTCGACGACGCGAAAGTTACCCGCGGGCCGCGTTCGCTTGCGCGTGAGGATCTCCGTCTGTTTCTCGGAAAGCGCGCGGGTGTAGTGGAGCGAATTCACGGCGCGCACCGAGACGGCGCGTTCGTCGCGGTCGAGCCGTGTCACGAGAAACTGGCGCCCGTGGTGGAGGTAGACCGCGCCCTCGTGGCACTCGGAGTACACGTTCGCCGAGCCGATGGTTCCGACGATCTCGGCTTCGCGCGTCGTTTGATCTTCGGTGCGGATCGCGTAGCTTGCGCCGATCTGGCGCAGGCTGACTTCGCGGTGCGGCCGAAGGCGCGCAGAGAACCACTCGCTTCCGGACTCGCTGCGCAACAGCCGCCCGTCGTCCTCGAGTGCGTCGATCAAATCGCGCAGGTTCGGTTCGCTCAGCCACGGTTCGTCGGCCCGCAGTGGAACTTCCACGGCCGCGCAGGGCAGATGAGCGGCGACGACCTCGGCATTGTTCGGGTCGGTGACGGCGTGCTCGAAACCGCGCTGCGTGAGTTCGCTGGGGTGCGACACCAGGTATTGGTCGAGGGCATCGGGTTGCGCGATCAGCGCGATGACGGCCTTGCCCGTCCGACCCACGCGCCCCGCGCGCTGCCAGGTTGCGACCTGGCTCCCCGGATAACCGACCAGCAGGCAGACATCGAGGCCACCCACGTCGATCCCGAGTTCGAGCGCGGACGTCGAAATGACACCGCGCAGTTCTCCATCGAAGAGTCGGCGTTCGATCTCGCGCCGCTCCGACGGCAGGAAGCCCGCCCGGTAGGAGCTGATCTGCGATGCGAGCTCCGGTTCGGCTTCCACCACCCATTGGTGGATTAACTCGGTGATGACGCGCGCCTTGGTGAAGGCGATCGTCCGCAGGCCGAGATTGACGGAAAGCCGAAACAACCGCGCCGCGAGAGCGTAGGGCGATCCGGTCGGGCGAAAGAGCAGCAACTGACGCGTCGCGCGCGGCGCGCCGCTGTCCTCGACGACCTCGAATGGTTGGCCGGTCAACTGCGTCGCGAGCTCGCCGGGGTTTGCGATCGTCGCCGAGGCCGCCACGAATTGAGGTCGCGCGCCGTGAAAGCGCGCGACGCGATCGAGTCGTCGCAAGAGCTGCGCGATGTGCGAGCCGAAGACTCCGCGATAGGTGTGCAGCTCGTCGATGGTGACGATCTCGAGCCCCTCGAAGAACCTCCGCCAGTTCGCGTGATGCGGCAGGATGCCTGCGTGGAGCATGTCGGGAGTCGTGATCAGGACGTTCGGTGGAGATTCGCGAATCTTGCGGCGCTGGCTGTCGGGCGTGTCTCCGTCGTAGATCGCAACGCGGATGTGCGCTGCGATCGATCCGAGCCGCGCGATGTCGTTCTCGAGCCGGCGGCGTTGATCCCACTCGAGCGCTTTGAGCGGAAACAGATACAGCGAGCGACTCTCGGGATCGGCGATCGCGCGTCGAAGTGTCGAGAAGTTGTAGACGAGCGTCTTTCCGCTGGCCGTGGGTGTCGAAAGCACGAGATTGCTTCCGCGCTCGAACACGCGCAGCGCGCGGCTCTGGTGGGTGTAGAGTTCGCGGATCTGCTTTTCGGCGAGCAGCGGTCGGAGCGCCTCGAATTCGACTGGCAAGCCGGACTCGAACCTGGCTGACGCTCCGGGCAGGATTTCGCTGTGCGCGAGCGCGGCGGAGAGTTCCGGCTCGGCTTCGACGGCACTTGCGAAGCTGCGAACGTCGGCCACGGGAAACCTCGCAAACCTCGGCTACAGCCACCGCTGGGTGGAGCGCGCAGTGTGCAAGGCGCTCCGCGGATCGGAGGTGGAGCGCCGGGCGCTGCGCTTGGCTCGAGGCGACGATCGGCGTTGGAGGCACCTGCAGACTATCTCGCGCACGGGGGGCGGAGCAAGCCTTGCGTGCCCAGTTGGTCGGCAAGCGGGAATTCGTGCATTCTTCGACTGGATGCGCTTTTCCCTCCAGGTTCAATATGCGATTTGCGGCTGCTTCGATCTCGCCTACAACGGGGGCGGAGCGCCGGTCCAGATCCGCGTCATCAGCGAGCGTCAGGCGATTCCGGCGCGGTATCTGGAGCAGATCTTCCAACGCCTGCGCCGCGCCGGACTGATCCGCAGCAAGCGCGGCCCCGGCGGCGGTTACACGCTCGCTCGCGCGTCGTCGGAGATCAATCTGCGGGAGATCATCGAGGCCCTCGAGGGGCCGCTCACAGAGGGCCTGGCGATGAATCCTCCCGACGCTGCATCGCAGGGCGATTTTCGGCCCTCCTTCATCGGCGATCTGGTCGCCGAGCGTGTTGCGGACGCGCTCTCGGCGATCAGCCTCGACTCGCTCTGCAAGCAAGCGGCCCGCGCGGATCTGCGCCGGGCTCGGCCGGATGCACCGATGTATTTCATCTGATCGGCGAGCCGCGCGGCGGGCGAGGACGTGGGCGCTCGCACCCGCATGCGCGGTCGCGTAGAATGCGGCCTCTGCTTGCGTCTCCAGCCGGATGCGCGGCTGGGGATCGGCCCCAGTGGCGAGCGGTGCGGCGAACCTCCGCGAAGCGCGAATATTGGCTTTCGGGTCGGCGAGCGGTCGAGAAGGCCGCGTCCGACAGGCGGAATGCCCGATGATCGACGAAGACCAGCGAGGGCAACGCCGTATCGATGTCGACGAGGCGCTGCCCTCGATCGCGATTCCACGGCGCATCCTCAACGACCTGTACTCGCACGCAATCGAGACGCTGCCCGAAGAGTGCTGCGGCCTGATCGTCGGGACGGACGAGGATCGCTTCCAGCGCCTGGTGCGCTGCCGCAATGAGATGACGATGCGCCACAAGAGGGACCCTGCTGGATACCCACGAGACGGATCGGAAGCGTTCTACATGAATTCGCTCGACTACATGATGGTTCAAGACGAAGCAGATGTGCGGGGGGCGCGCGTGACTGCCGTCTATCACTCTCACGTCGGTGTCGGCGCGTATCTCTCTGGAATGGATCTGGCCAACGCGGAGAGCGCGAACTTTCCGTTCCCCGACGCGGATCACATCGTCGTCGCTGTGTTCGATCGCAAGGTCGATTCGGTTGCTTTCTTTGGCAAAGACCCAAAGGGACGCTCGTTCATCGGTCGAACGGTCGTCTCTGCTGGATCATGACGCGCGCAGCCAGGGCGTTTGCTGCCTGGCTCGTGCTCGCCCCGTTCGGCTGCCAGGGTTCGGGACCGCTGCGCGCAGAGACCCCCGCAGAGCTGATCGCGTTCATCTATCACCCCGAGGACGAGGCGCGTCAGCGCGCCGAAGCTCGCGCGAAACGAACGACGCCTCGCGCTCCGGAAACTGGCGCGCCGCCGAGCGTCCTTCATCTGAACAGCTTTCGCGACTACCTCGAAGCGGCCGTCGGTGGCCGCGCCGACGGCGCCTTTGCGGGCCGGCTCGCGCTCTTGGATCCCCGGAGTGGAGGCATCTCGCTTCTCGAGTCCGCTCAACGCGGTGCGATTCCACTGGCCTGGTCTCCGAGTCGCGATCGGCTGCTGTTCGCGCAGCGGGATCTCGGAACGCTTCAACTCTTCGAGTTCGACTCCGCGACACAGAGCGTGTCCCCGATGACCGCAGGGCCCGAACATCACCCCCAAGGCTGCTATGGACCCGAGGGCCGGCTCGTCGTCGTGGTCGCGGAGCGGGCCGCCGCGGCCGAGAAGCCTGGCGCTGCCGCCGCGCTGGTTTCGCGGATCGCGCTGATCGGCCCCGGCAACGCGGTCGAGCCGATCTCCCCCGGGCCGATGGACGGGGATCCGAGTTGCAGTCCGGATGGCAGTGCGGTCGCCTACGTGCGTTTCTTCGCCGGAACGAACAGCGAGATCTGGCTTCATTCCTTCCTCGACGACGAGCGCGCTCGCGCGCTCGCGCCGGGCCGCGAGCCCGCGTTTTCTCCCGATGGAGAATGGATCGTCTACAGCCGTGTCGACCGAAGCCAGGCTGCGCTGTGGCGCATTCGGCGCGACGGCAGCGGTCGCACTAGGCTCGGGCGGGGCTCGGGGAGCCAGGAGTACGGCCCGGCGGTTTCGCCGGACGGCTCGCTCGTCGTCTACGAGTCGGTATTCGACAATCGCTATCGCCTTTTCGTGAGGCGATTCGATGGAACCGGGGACAGCGTTCTGTTCTCGGATGGAGATGGCACGCATGCGGTGTGGTAGAGAAGGGGGGATGAAACGATGAAGCAGCGCAAAGTCGGTTCGCGAGCAGAGCTGGTGCCGGTTCACGGCGGGCTGGCCGATCTGATCGATCGCCGCGTCCCGCTCGGGGAGCGCAATCAGTTCGCGAAAGAGGCCGATCGACTTTCGTCGGTGCGCGTCACGCGCGCCGACCTCTCGAGCGTCTACCGGATCGCCGATGGTGCGCTGTCTCCGATGGAAGGTCCGATGCGCGCGGAACAGTGGAATGGCGTTCTCGACGAGCAGTGGATCGAGTCGGGCGGGCGCCGCTACGCGTGGGCGATTCCGCTGTCGCTGCCGCTGACATCCGACGAGGCCTCGCGCCTGTCCTCCGGCGACTCGGCCGCGCTCCGCGATGAGTCGGGCGCGCTGGTCGGGATCGTCGACGACCTCGAAGTCTTCGACTGGGACAAGACGCGCTACATCGAGAAGGTGTATCGGACGAATCGCTTCGATCATCCGGGTGGTCGCGCGGTCGAGAGCGATCCGCGCGACAAGCTGCTCGGCGGCTCGCTGCGCGCGCTTCCGCAGCCCGTCGATCCCGAGTACGGCGAGTACATGCTCTCGCCGAGAATGACGCGCGCGTTCATTCGCGAGCGCAAGTGGAGTCGCGCGTTGGCGTTCCAGACGCGCAATCCGCTGCACCGCGCGCACGAATACGCACTCGTCGCCGGCGCCGAGAAGCTCACGCGAGAGGGGCATTTCACCGGTGTTGTGCTGAATCCGCTCGTTGGTGAACTCAAGGGCGACGACGTGCCCGCATCCACCCGCATGCGCTGTTACCGGCTGCTTCACGACCGGAAACTGCTCGGCGAAGGCGACAAAGACGAGGCGCTCTGGCGGTCTGCGGGATACGACTTGTCGGAAGTCTTCGAATTGATCGGCCTCGACATCAAGATGTTCTACGGTGGCCCGAGCGAGGCGGTGATGCACGCGATCTACCGTCAGAACTACGGTTTCAGCGATCTCGTGATCGGCCGCAAGCACGCCGACGCCCCGTACGAAGACGGCAGTCCGATCTGGGGCGACTTCGACGCTCAGGACGTTTTCGAGCAATTGTCGGGTGAACTGCACATCCAGCCCTGCAAGATCGGGTTTGCGGCCTACTACGAATCGATCGGCCGCGTCGACCTCACGGAGAACCACCCCGACGAAAAGCCGGTGACGGTCAGCGGCACGAAGGTGCGGGAGCAGCTGAAAACGGGCGAGGCTCCCGATGCGCGGATCATGCGCCCTGAGGTCGCTGCAATCCTGATCGAAGCATTTCGCTCGTAGCGCGCGCCGGATTGCGCCTAGCACCTCGAACCCGGAACGGGTTCGAGGTGCGCCGCAAGGGAAGCGAAGCTTCCCCCGCTAGACCATTCGAATCCGCGGCGTTCGCGCGCGCGCGACGAGGGTTTCTCTCGCGTCGCCCTCGGTCGGATACAGCGCGTATCCGAATCCCAGGGAAACCCGGATGGGGTTGTTCAGCGCATCGTCTTTGCAGACGTCGTCTGCGACTGCGCGGGCCAGCGCGTACACGCGTTCTCCGGCAGCATAACCCGGGTCGGGCATGAGGATCGTGAATTCCCCGACCCCGGTGCGGCCCATGACATCGAAATCGCGCAGGTGGGTGCGCAGCGCCTCGACGCAGCGGCGCACGACTTCGCGAGAGCGCGCCTGACTGCTGCCGCGCTCGATTTCATCGAGATTGTCGAGCACGCATACGGCAATTGCGAGTGCGCCCTCGTGCCCGGAGGCGCGCGCGATTTCATCGTTGATTCGCTTGTCGAGATAGCGCTCGTTGGGCAGTCCCGTCTCGGGATCGAAATTTCGGTACTGGCGCGATTTGGCGTGGAAGTCCGCGTTGGTAACGGCCCGCTCGATGTACGAGACGAACTTCGTGAATAGCCCGAGGTCCTCTTGGGAGAAGCGGCCGACGTAAAATCGGTCGGCAACGACCTTGTCGTAGATCGCGAGTGTTCCGATCACGCGACCTTCGCGCAGCAGCGGCGCGGCGATCACCGATTGGAAATCCGCGCGCAGATCGTTCAGCGACGGATCCTGACTGAGGTCGGCGATCCAGCGCGGCGCGCGCTGCTTGATGGCGTCGACCGAGATGCGTTTGTCCAGCCGGAACAAATGCTCCTGGGATCGGCCGTCGGCCGATCCGAAATAGGAGCGGATCACGTAGCGGCGGGTTTCTTCGTCCTGAATCCGGAGAATCGCGTGATCCGCTCCGAGCGCCATCGCGACCGAAGACGTTGCGAGCCGCAGCACCTCCGCAGGATCCGTTGCCGAGATCATCCGAATTCCCGCTTCGTTGAGCGCTCCGATCCGATTGGATCGGGAGGCCATTGCGGCTTCGCGTTCGGCGTGCGCGATCTCCTCCGCGGCCGCGGCGGCAATTTCCAACAGCGCCTCTGCGGCGGCGCGGCTGCCGGCGGATTCATCTCCGCCCTGAAGGGAAAGAACGCCGATGATCGCGTCTCCGGCGATCAGCGGAAGAGCTGCGTACGCGAGAGCGCCCTTGGAGGAGCGCAGGATCGCAGGTTCGCCGCTGCGCGCGGCGGCGCCATCGATGCCGCGTCCGATCTCGACGCGATACTCGCCGCCGAACCCGCCGCCCTCGAGTGAGGTTGCGCTCAGCCGGAGGTCGGCCTCGTCGCTGTCGCGCAGGTAGACGGTCGCAATTCCGTGTCCGACCTGCTCTGCGACGAAGAGGCAAAACGAACGCAGGCGATCGGGCAGCGGATCCCGGCTCGATAGAATCTCCCGCACGCGCCTCACGAGCGTGTAGCGCGCGGCCTGGCTGCGCAGCGCTTCGTGCTCCTGGGATCGCGCGATGATCTGGGCATCGAGATGAGCGAGCTGCTCGGCGAATTCGAGGCTTTCGTCCGAGAACGCGTCGGCTCGGGTCGAGTGGTGGAGATTCAGCACGCCGAGCACGCGCCCCTCGAAGATCAGAGGCACCGAAATTGCCGACTCGACATCGAGCCGCTCGCGAACGATCTGAAACGCCTGGCGATCGGCCTTGCCGCGCAGGCGCAGCGGGCGCCCGTCCGCCGCCACCCGGCCCGCAATGCCGTGTCCGAGCGGCACCCGGATCTTGGGCCAGAGCTCCGGCTCGACGCCGGCGGCGACCTTCACGCGAAGTTCGCGCGTAGCGTGATCCAACAACATCAGGGAGCCACCCTCCGCGCCGGTCACGGCGACGGCGATTTCGAGCACGCGGCTGAAGAGCTCATCGGCATCGATGGTGAGGTTGTAGGACTCGACGATCTCGTGGAGAACCGTCAAGAGCTCGGACTTGCTGTTTCGCGAAGATTGGCTGAAACACCAGAGAAGGCGCGCCGTCAACGCTGTGACGATCTGGATACCGCGCTCGCTGAACTGGGGGTGGTTTGCGGCGAAATCGCCGCTCGAGCTGGTGTCGATCACCGCGTGAAGGCCAGAATCGAGCAGCAGTGCATCGATGTCGCTCGTCATCTGTTCGTCGAGAACGCGCGCCACGCCGGGATCGAATGAGGCGAATCGCTGTCGAATGGCTTCCGCGTCCGGATCGACGATCGCGGCGATCTCGAGTTCCGGGTTTTCCAGCAGAGAGGGGATCAGCTGGCGCGCTTCTTCGCTCGCGCGATAGATGCCGATCCGCTTGCGCATCAGTCGCCCTCGCGTTCGATGAGGGGATCGAGTTGGAGCGTCAGAACGAGACTCGAGATGCGTCCGGCCTTGTCGCTCACGACGATCGGGACGCGCACGCCGCGCGCTCCGCTGCGCGTTGCCTCGCCGACCGATGCGATCGAGAATTCGGCTCCGAGCTGCGCGCCGGCTAGCGATTCGGCCTCGTCCTGCAGATCGTCCCAGGGTGTGTCGAGCGCGATCTGGGTAGCCGCAGCGAGATCGTCGAGCGCGTCGGCTTCGGGGTGCGCGGCTTCCGAGAGGATTGCGTCTTCCATTCTGGAGGTCGGCGTGAGCGGGGAGGTCGGCGTAAGCGGGGAGGTCGGCGTGAGCGCGACCGCGGAGTCGCGGTGTTCGGTTTGCGTCGGATCCACGGCCGCCTTGAGTCCGCTGAGGCTGTCGCCAGGCGCGGGCGTCGCCGCGCCGGCCGCAAACTGTCGACCCCTCAGGCTGCGGATGACGTGCTTGGAGAGCGTCGAAAGCGTCTGCAGGACGCCGGTGTTCTCGGTTGCGACCGCCTCGAAGACCGCGGCGCCCTTGATGTCGAGCTTGCGGTGCAGCTCTTCGAGCGCGTAGGGGTCCGAGAGGTCGCGCTTGTTGTACTGCACGACCAGCGGCATGTCCTCGAGATTGCGCCCGTAGTCGAGCAGCATCTTGCGGAGTTCCGCGAGGCTCGCCGCGTTTTCTTCGATGCGTTCCCTGCGCGAGTCGACCACCATCACCACGCCGTCTACCTGATCCAGCAGCTGCTTTCGCGTCGGAGCCTGATCGGCGCCGCCCGGTACGGCCGTCATCTGAATGCAGGTTCGCAATCCGCCGATCTCGCCGAGTTCGATCGCGAGGGTTTCGTATTCGACCGTCGGGTCGATTCGCGTCGCTTCGCGCTCGATATTGCCGCGGTGGTCGGCTCTCAGCTTTCGGTGGAGGGACTGGAGATTCGCAGTCTTGCCCGATCCTTCGATTCCCCAGTAGAGGATTCGGGCGTTCACCGCGGTCTCGTCGGAACTCATTTTCGCCATCAGATCTTTCCCTTCCTGGACAGTATGCGGCGGGCGTGGGTCGAAATGACTCGGGGTACGTCGCGGCTCCGCATCAGCGCGCGCAGGTCCTTGTCCTGAAGATAGTTGACGAATTTCATCGCCATGGCCTGCGGGCACTTCGGATTCGAAGCGAGAGCCTGCTTGATCTGATAGTTCCGCGTCCAGTCTCGGCTCATCGCAATCACGCGGTAGACCTCATCGCAGACGTTGCGGGACTGGGCGATCGAAACGATCTCGGACTCGGTGATCTTGGGGCTGGTCACGACCGCGATCGCAACGAGTTTGTTGCGGTCTCGCACGAGCAGGCTGCGCGCTTCCTTGTTCCCCATCCGGCCGATCTGAATCTTCTGGAAGACCGTCATCTTCTGGACGAGCTGGAACAGGTTTCCGGTCTTGATCTGCTCCTGGATCTGCTCCTCGCTGAGGTCATCGTTCTCTTCGACGAACTGTTTGACGTAGGCGCCCATCTCGTCGCCGAGGACCGCTCGCAGCGCTGCCTCCGCCTCTTCATCGGTGATCGTCGCGTCATCGCGTCTGCCGTCGAGTTCCTGGGCGACCTCGCCCGCTCCGATGAAGTTGAGGATCCGCTCGATGACCGCTCGGCCCGTGAGCGGATTGGTGCCGAGCGCGTCGACGATCTCGGGCGCGCGCAGCATGCGCGCCTGATTGTGGGAGATGATTTCGACGATCTTCTTGTGCGGCGATGCGGCGAGCTTCGCGATCGTGGTGTCGTCGGTCGCGGAATTGAGCGCGATCATCTCGAGCTGATCGACGTCGTCCGGTCGGCATTCGGCGAAGAACGACAGCAGCGCGGGATGAGAAGGCCCGCTGAGCACCGCCGATGTGATTGTCGCGGGAAGGCTCTCGAGGCTGTCGCGCGCGGTGGATTTGACCTCGGGATCCGGATCGTAGGTGAGCGCGAACAGCACCGTCGCGAGTTCGATTGCGGGAAGGGGCAGGGCGCCGCGCGCCGCCATCAGGCGCGTCTCTCGCGGCGCATCCTGGCGCGCGTAGCGCTCCGCCTGACTGGATAGCGTCAAGCGGATCTTGTTCGCCTGCCGCTCCATGGACGCGCTTCCCCGCAACATTGCCGGGGCAGCGTGCCCCGACCTGAGGCCGGCCTACGACCTCCGGCCGGCTATGCACCCTCCGCCTGGCCGGCTTGGGCCTCGGCGATGACTCGTTCGCTGACGTGACTTGGGGCCTCGTCGTAGTGGGAGAATTCCATGTGGAATTCGCCTTGCCCGCCGGTCATGCTCGTCAGCTGGCTCGCGTACTCCAGCATCTCAGACATCGGCACTTTCGCCTGTATGACCTGAGTCGAACCTTTGGCTTCGCTCGATTGAACCCGACCGCGACGGCTCGAGAGATCTCCCATGATGTCGCCCACGAAGGCGCCCGGGATCGACACCTCGACGTTCATCACCGGCTCGAGCAGCGTGGGATTGGCCTGCTGGATGGCAGCCTTGAGGCCAAAAGACCCCGCCAATTTGAACGCCATCTCGTTCGAGTCGACGGCGTGGTGTTTGCCGTCGATGCAGCGAACCCGCACGTCCACGACCGGAAAGCCGGCGAGCGGACCGGCCTCGCACGAGGCGATGACACCCTTCTCGACCGCCGGAATCAGGTTTCGCGGAATCGAGCCTCCCTTGATCTCATCGACGAATTCGATCCCTTCCCCGCGGGGTTTGGGCTCGACGGTGAGGTAGCAGACGCCGAACATTCCCTTGCCCCCGGTCTGCTTCTTGAGTTTTCCTTCGACGTTCTCCGCGCGGCGCGTGATCGTCTCGCGGTAGGGAACTTTTGGCCTCTTCAGTTCGACTTCGACTCCGAACGAGCGCTGCAGGATCTGCACCGTGGTCCGGACGTGGAGTTCCCCCATGCCCGTGAGCAGGAACTCGCCCGTCGAGGCTTCTCGGCCCAGATGGAGTGTTGGGTCTTCTTCCACGAGTCGGCCGAGCGAGGCGTAAACTTTATCCTCGTCGCCCTTTGATTTCACAGAGATAGCGTATGAAATGACACCCTGCGGAATGGCGATCTCGCGCAGCCTCGGGGCGTCTTTTTCCGCTCCGATGACATCTCCGGTGTGGGTGTGCTTGAGCTTCGCGACGGCGACGATGTCGCCCGGGCCCGCCGAGTCGACATCCACGTGCTCGCCGCCGCGGAGTAGCTGGAGTTTTCCGAAGCGCTCCTTCTGGCCGCGGGTGAGGTTGAGCGCGCTCGAGTCCGTTCGCGCGGTTCCGGATACCACGCGAAACACCGACAGCGTCCCCGCGTAGCGGTCGATGATGGTCTTGAGAACCAGCGCGGAAAACGGCGCATCGGGGTCCGCCGCGATGGCGTCTCCGTTTGCGTCCTTCCAAGGCTCGCGATCGGCGGCCGACGGCAACAATTCGATCGCGGCACGCATCAGGGTGTCGACGCCGAGTTCGGACGTCGCCGCGCCACAAAAGACCGGCGTCACGCGACGCGAACGCGTCGCGATCACGAGACCCAGCGCGACTTCCGCGTTGCTGAGTTCGCCCTCTTCGAGGTATTTCTCGAGCAGGACGTCGTCGCACTCCGCGATGGCCTCGACGAGTTGCGCGCGCGCATCGGCGGCTTCGTCGGCGAGGTCGCTCGGAATCTCGACCTCCCCATGCGCGGTCGATGCGCTCATGTTCAGCAGGTCGACCACGCCCCGGAAGCCGTCCCCGTTTCCGATCGGCAATGCGACGATCACCGGTCTGGCGCCCATTGCCTTCAACGCGTCGACGCTCGCCGCGTAGTTGCTTCGCTCTTTGTCCATCGCATTGACGAACGCGATCAGCGGCAGCTCCTGCGATTGGCAGAATTGCCACATGCGTTGCGTCCCCACCTTTGGCCCCGAGGTCCCGGAAACCAACAGGACGGCTGCGTCGAGCGCGCTGAGCGCGATTCGCCCGTCGGCCTGGAAGTTGGAGTCTCCGGGTGTGTCGACGAGGGTGATGTGTCTGCCGGACCATTCGAAGCCGAAGATCGACGACCTCAGCGTCGACTGGCGCTCCTTTTCCTCGGGGAGCGTCATCAGGTGTGCGGATCCGTCGCTGACGCTTCCGAGCGACGTGGTGGCGCCGGCGCGATGAAGGATGGCTTCTCCGAGCGATGTCTTGCCGTCACCCGCGTGACCAATCAATGCGAAGTTGTGGGTGTCGTTGACCTTCACGTTTTTCATGGGAAATTCCTCCGGGCGGCTCACGCATGGGGGCGGTTCTTTTCGAAGATCATTCGGAGGCCCTCCAACGTCAGGAAGGGCTCGACGCGCTCGATCACACTGCACTCCGCGGCGACTCGACTCGCGAGCCCGCCGGTGGCGACGACTCGGGCGTCCGCTCCGAGTTCGCCGCGAATCCTCGCGACCATCGAGTCGACTACACCCGCGTATCCGTAGAGCAGGCCGGATTGAAGCGCTCCCGTGGTCGTTTTTCCGATCACGCTGCGGGGGCGGGCGATCTCGACCCGGTGCAACATCGAGGTGCGCTCAAAAAGCGCCTCCATCGACGTGTGGATTCCGGGAAAGATGACGCCTCCGAGGTACTCGCCGTCTTTCGACACGCAGTCGAAGGTCGTCGCGGTCCCGAAGTCGACCGCGATCACCGGGCCGCCGAACAACTCGAACGCAGCGAGCGAATTGACGATCCGGTCGGCCCCGACTTCGTGGGGATTGTCGTAGAGGACCGGAATGCCGGTGCGAATCCCTGGTCCGACGACGAGTGGCGAGCGCCCGCAGAGCTTGGTCGACACGCGCTCCCAGATCGGAAGCAGCGGCGGCACCACGCTCGAGATCACGACGTCCGTGACCTCTTCGCATCGGCGATTGGCCTGCTGGAACAGTGCGCGCAGCGTAAGTGCGGTTTCGTCGGAGGTGTGTTCGTGATGGGTGCCGATCCGCCAGTGATGGGTGAGCTTGGCTGAGTCGCTCGCGGGATAATCGAAGAGCCCTAGTGACACGTTGGTATTTCCGATATCGACGGCAAGAAGGCTGGTCATGCGAACTCCTTTGCAAGCGTGACGTCGCCCGCAATGATCCGCGTCAGCGTTCCGTCGTCCAGCCGCACGCGCAGAGCGCCGTCAGCGTCGATACCGAGCGCCGTTGCCTTCAGCTCGGACCCGCCGAGATCGACCACGCAGATCCGCTTGTCGCACATCCGAAAGCGCGCGTCGAACTCGGCGCGCACACCCCCGAAGCCGTGCTCGGCGCAGATGTCGAAGGTCGCTTCTAGAAGGCCGTAGAGGCGCCGCGTGAACGCGAGTCGGTCGACGCAGCGACCGCCGTAGCTCGCGAGACTCGTTGCGCGCGCGCGAAACTCATCCGGAAATCGGCTTCGATCGACGTTGAGATTGACGCCAATGCCGAGGACCAGGAAGTCGACGCGGGTTGCCTCGGCGCCGAGCTCCATGAGGATTCCCGAAGTTTTGAGGCCGCCGATCAGCACGTCGTTGGGCCACTTGATTTCGACCGCGTCCGCGCTTTCGAGCGTCTGCTCGATCGCCTGGGCGACCGCTACGGCCGCGGCGAGGATCCAGCTCGGCGCCTCGGCGGTGTGGATCCGGGGTCGCAACACGATCGAGGTATAGAGATTCGTCGCAGGCGGCGAGAAGAACGCGCGGCCGAGGCGCCCGCGGCCTGCCGTTTGTTGATCGGCGACGACGGTCGTCCCGTGCGCGGAGCCGGATCGCGCGAGGTCCAGCGCGACGCGATTGGTCGAATCGACGCTCTCGAAGTAGTGGATTTCCGACGCGAGCCAGCGGGTATCGAGTCCCGCCCGGATCTCTTCGGCGTAGAGGCGATCGGGAATCTCGCAGAGTCTGTAACCGCCGCCCGGATCGCCGTCGATCCGGTAGCCGCGTGCGCGCAACGCTTCGACGTCTTTCCAGACCTGCGCTCGCGACACCCCGTACTGGGTCGACAGCACTTCGCCGGAACAGGTTCCACCTCCGGCGCGGCGGAGAGCATCGAGAATTCGCGCCGGGCCGATGCTCACGCAGGAACCTTCCCTGATTT
>CAZBSV010000140.1:0-39376 GCA_964494795.1 uncultured Spirochaetales bacterium
CAGCGCCGCGTCAGGCGGCGGACTCCCCTGCGCCGCGCTCGCCTGCGCCGCGCTCGCCTGCGCCGCGCTCGCCTGCGCCGCGCTCGGTTGCGCCGCGCTCGCCTGCGCCGCGCTCGGTTGCGCCGCGCTCGGTTGCGCCGCGCAGCCAGGCCCCGCGAATGGAACGCAGCATGGCGGGATAAATGAAGGCGCGGCGGAAGGGATCGATGAGTCGCATGTACCACGAAGTGATGCGGCCCACGGGTTTCACGTAGATCGCCCAATAGAGCTGATAGCCGGGCGTGCGCTCCACCAGCGCGAAGACCGAAAATGCGTGCACGCTGGCGTTCTGGATCTCCGAGATCGACTCCCGCGGTGAGACGAAGAGGATTCGGAAGATCCCGTCGCGCGTGCCGGGGGCGACCAGCGAGCGCTCGCGCTCGTCGGCCGAGAGCCGATGCAAGAAACTGTCCCGAGCCGCATGCGGCGGTTCGCCGTCTACGCCGAACACGCGCCCGATCCACCAGCGGAGCCCAAAGAACAATCGCGCGACGGGCTGCGCGGCCGTCAGTTTCTCCAGCGATAAAAGTTTCCGAAGGTCGAGAATGCTGCGGCCGGGGCCGCCGCCAGGAAGTTTGACTCGCCAGACATCGTGCAGCGGGACTCCCGCGAGCAGCGAGTGCGCTCGGAGTTCGATCTTCCCGTATTCTTCGGGAGTCACGCGCACGCTTTCGACCCCTGGCTGCGATCCTATACCCGGAAGATCGCCTCCACAGCGATTTCGACCCGCACTCCCGAAGTTCGCTCAGTCCCGTGTGTTCTGGTAATCGATCGTGATGGTTCGCAGGTCCGTGAAGTCCTGGATCTGGATGCGCCCCCAACCCGTCTTGGTTCCCGCCGCGCCGCCGAACGGGGGTCGGCCTTCGTAATAACAGGTCGAGTCGTTGATCTGCAGGTTCCCGGTTCGAATCTCGTGCACGTAACGGAATGCGCGCTTCAGGCTCGAGGTGAAGACCGCCGCCTGCAGGCCGAGATCGCTATCGTTCGCGAGAGCGATCGCCTCGTCGTCGCTCGCGAACGTCGTGATCGGGAGCACCGGGCCGAAAGATTCCTCGCGGAAGAGAAGCTGGTCGGTGCCGACCGCGTCGACGACGGTCATCGGGTAGTAGAGTTTCGTCGGATAACCGGAGGCGCGCTCGCCGCCCATCAGCAGCTTGCCACCCTTGGCTATCGAGTCGCTGACGTGGCGGTCCATCTTGGCGGCCGTCGGCTCGTTGTTGAGCGGACCCATCGTCGTCGCGGCGTCCAGCGGATCCCCGAGCACGACCTCGCGCGCGTCGCGGAGAACCCGCTCGACAAAAACATCGTGCACGTCACGGTGCACGAGCACGCGCTCGGTCGCGACGCAGACCTGTCCGGACGTATAGGCGGCGCCGCGAACCGCGGCCGCGGCCGCCGCGTCGATGTTGGCGTCTTCGAGAACGATCTGCGGCCCGTTGCCGCTGGCTTCGATCAGCGTGCGCTTCATGCCCGCCGCACGCACGATCGCCTCACCGGTCGCCGCGCTCCCGACGAATCCGATCGCGGTGACGCCTGGGTGTGTTACCAGAGCCTCGCCCGTCTCGCGCTCGCCAAACACCAGATTGACCGAACCCGGCGGGAAGCCCGCCTCTTCGCAGATCTCGACGAGCCGGACCGCGATCAGCGGGGTGAATTCGCTCGGCTTGAGGATCACCGCGCTGCCGGTCACGAGCGCGGGAGCCGCGAGCTCGCAAGGGATCATCAGCGGGAAGTTCCAGGGCGTGATCAAGGCGTAGATGCCCATCGGTTTGCGCAGCGTGAACACCAGCTTGCCACGCGACTCACTGGGAATGACCTCGGTGTCGAGCCGAATGGCGTCTTCGGCATACATGCGGAAGTTGCCCGCGGAGTGGTGGACCTCGTCTTTCGCTTCGGTCGCGAGCGGCTTGCCCTGCTCAAGGGTGATTTCGCGCGCGAGTTGATCGGTGCGCGATTCAAGCAGGTCGGCAACCCGGTGGCACAAGGCCGCGCGTTCGAAGACCGTCATTGCATCGAGCGTGCGCTGCGCCTTCTTCGCCGCGCTGACGGCGGCGTCTACGTCTGCCGCTGTCGATACCGGTACCTCGCCGAGCACTTTTCCGGTTGCCGGACTCGTCACGCGCCGCGTCTTGGTCGCGGTTCCGTCCGTCCAGGTTCCACCGATGAACATCTGTGTCGCCATAATTCCTCTCCCGTCCTCTCCCGTCCTCTCCCCGAAGTGGGCAAAAGCGCGCCAGATCCCCGCGCCTCCGGGCTGCACGTCCGCGGCTCGCTCGAAAAAGCACGCTCGAACTCGCCTGAAAACCGCAGCATTCCGCTGACACGGCGCGCATGCTGGCCGGCGGATGAAATCTCATCGCAATCGGAATCGCAATGGAGCCGGCAACATCAAGAGAGATCGCCCCTGCGAGCGTTTCTCTGCCCATCGAGCCGAGTCGATTGCCGAGATAAGGAGCCGGCGAGCCTTCCCACGGATGTCCAACGGATAGCGGGCGGCGGACAACCCCGATTTTCGCAATCCTCGGCGTTGCGGCTGCATGGCCGGAAACGCATTCCAGGATCTGGACGCTCAACGCGCGGAAATCCCGCGCATGGATCTCCGAGCAAGGAATCAGGATCTACGGAGAAATTTCAAATGGCGCGCTATGTCGATGGTTACGTCTTGCCGGTTCCGAAAAAGAACGTGCAGATCTACCGGGGGATCGAACGCAAGGCGGGCAAGCTCTGGCGCGAACACGGCGCCCTCGAGTACGTCATATGTGTGGCCGACGACGTAAAACTGGGCAAGTCCACCTCGTTTCCGCAGAGCGTCAAGCTCAAGCCGGGTGAGACCGTGGTTTTCGGGTGGATCGTCTACAAGTCGCGCGCGCATCGCGATCGCGTCAACGCCAAGGTGATGAAGGACCCGCGCCTGCACAAAATGATGGGTCCGAAGGGGATGCCGTTCGACGGCAAGCGCATGTTCTGGGGTGGATTCAAGGGCCTGGTCGAGCTCTGAGTCGGCTGTCCGAGCGATCGAACGGCGGATCGCCCACGCGCGAGCGAACTTTCGGGAGATCACTCCGCGCCGATGTTCGAGGCCAGCGCGCGCCGGATCCGCAGCGCGAGGTCGGCGACATGCGGGGGAAAGAGCATCGTGTAGTGGTTGCCGCCGACCACCTCGAGCGCCGCGTCGGTCAGTGCGGGCGGCGGCTCGCGGCGATCGGTGTCGGCCGTGTACCAGCGGTGGATCGCTGCGCGAACCGGCGCCAGTCGGTAGTCGGCGCAAAGCGCACCGTGTTGCTCGAAGCGCCGCAGCTGCGCCTCGAGCGGCGCCGCCGGCGCGTTCGGCGAGACCCATCCCTGCGCGCTGAGCCAGGCCGTCGCGGTCCGCGCGCGGTCCGCGGCGGGAAGCCTGCCGAGGGCCTCGATGAGCTGCGCGGCCCGCCCTTCGAGCGCTGCCAGCGCGCTTGCGGTGTCCGCCTCGGAACCGCGCGCCAGCTCCGGCGCGACATCGGCGGCGTGCATCAGATCGCCGATGCGAGCGGCGAGCGCCGCAGCGTCGAGTTCGCCCAGATCCGGCGCCGCGCTCGCAGTGTCGTCGAGCAGCCCGAGAAAGCGCACCTCTTCGCCCTGCGCTTCGAGCACGCGCGCGGTCTCTAACGCGAGCAGTCCGCCCATCGACCAGCCGAGCAGGGAGTAGGGTCCGCGCGGCTGGCGCCCGCGCACGAGATCGCAGTAACCGCGCGCCATTGCCTCGATCGAATCGTGCGCCGTACGGGGCCCGGCCGGCAGCGACGACTCGATCCCGACGAGCGGCACGGCGGCTGCGAGTTCGCGCACGAGAAAACGGTAGGGCCGGAGATCTCCGCCAGCAGCGTGGAAGACGAACACGGGCGCAGCGCTCGCGCCGGCATCGCCCGCGCGCTGCGCGCAGCTCGAAGCCGCGCCCGGCGCCAAATCCACCAACGCGCAGCGCTCGTCGACGGTTTCAGCAGCTGCGGCGAGCTCCGGCGCGGCGACTTCTTCGGGCAGCGGCGGCGCGGCGGCGAGCGCGGCGATGGTCCGGTGCGCGAAGAGCTGCTGCGGGGTAAACGGGACGCCAGCGCCCTGCGCGAGCAGCACGACACGGATGGCGAGCAACGAGTCGCCTCCGAGATCGAAAAAGTCCGCGTCGACGGACACGCGCTCGAGTCCGAACGCCTGACACCAGATTGCGGCAAGCGCGCGCTCGCGCGCGTCGCGCGCGACCACGAAGGCTTCGGCCCGATCGTCCGCAAGCGCGAGCAGTGTCTCGCGATCGACCTTGCCATTGGGAAACCGCGGCAGGCTCGCGACCGCGACGATCGACGACGGGATCATGTGCTCCGGCAGCCGCGCGCGCAGCGCCGCGCTCAGCCCGGCTCTGTCGAGCGCATCGCCCATCGGTTCGACCCAGGCGATCAGGCGCGCGCGACCCCCTTCTTCGCGCGCAGCGACCGCAGCGTCGCGCACGCTCGCCTGCGCGATCAGTGCCGCCTCGACTTCGCCCGGCTCGACGCGAAAGCCGCCGAGCTTGAGCTGGGCGTCCACGCGCCCGAGAAATTGCAGCTCGCCGCTGTCCCCCCAGCGACACAGGTCTCCGCTGCGGTAGAGGCGCGCGCCCGGCGGCCCAAACGGATCGGGCCGAAAGCGCTCCGCGCTGAGCTCCGGCTCGTCGAGATAACCGAGCGCCACGCCCGCGCCGCCGATCCAGAGTTCGCCGACCACCCCTTCCGGGAGCAGTCGCAACTCGTCGTCGAGGATGTAAACCCGCGCATCGGCGATCGGGCGCCCGATCGAAACGGCGGATGCAATCGCGTCGCGTGATCCAATCGACTCGGGTAATTCGACCGATCCGACTGACGCAATCGATTCAGGTGAGCCGAGCGATTCGGGTGGCCCAATCGATTCGGGTGGCCCAATCGATCGCGGGGACCCCGGCGCTCCTCGTTGTCCAATCAAATCCGTCGGCATCGACGAATCCAGATCACTCAGGTCGGCAAAGGTCGCGACGACGGTCGTCTCCGTCGGCCCGTATCCGTTCAACAAGCGCAGCCCGCGGCCCGGCCCGCGGCGCCACGCGTCAAGCCGCTCGGGCAGGATGCGTTCGCCCCCCACCACGACGAGGCGGATCGAGTCGGGTGTCCGCCGCTCGGGCGGCGTGCGGTCGACCACCGCGTTCCAGTACGAGGTTGGCAGATTGACGATCGAAATCCCGCGCTCGCCGCAGCGGGTAAGAAACTCCTCCGGTGCCGCGATCATCGCCTCATCTCGCAGCACCAGCGTCGCGCCGCTGATCAGTGTCGGAAAGATCTCCTCTACCGCGGTGTCAAAGGACAGCGCCGCGAACTGCAGCACTTTGTCAGACGGCTCGAGGGCGAAGAGTTTCGCGGCCGCCGCCGCGTAGTGGGCGAGAGACGCCGCCGACACGACCACCGCGTGGGGTCGACCGGTCGACCCGGAAGTGAAGACCACGTAGCCGACGCGCGTGTCGAGGCCGCGCGTCGCACTACGCTCAGTAGAATTCGAATTCCACGGGCACGCCGGCCCATCGAGCGCGACGCGCGGGGTCGCTAGATCGCGCACGCGATCCGCGCAGGCCTGTTGCACGAGCACGAGGCGCGCGCCGGAACGAGAGATCATCGAAGCGATCCGCTGCTCGGGATGCGCGGGATCGATCGGCACGTAGGCCGCGCCCGCAGCGAGCACACCGAGCACACCGACCACGTAGTCCGCCGAGCGCGCAGCGAGCAGCGCAACGCTGTCACCCGGTCCGACACCGCCTGCGGTCAGATGATTCGCGAGGCGATTTGCGCGGGCCTCGAGTTCGGCGTACGACAGCTCGTCTTCGCCGTCGACGAGCGCCGCGCGTGTCGGAAAGCGATCGACCGCGCGCCGGAACAACTCGATCACGTCTTCGGCGCGCACCGAGGACGTCCGATTCACATCCTCGATCAGGTGCCGCCGCTCATCCGCATCCAGGATCTCGAGGGCGGCAACCGGCAGGTCCGGGTTGGCGATCAGCGCGTCGAGGACCGCGACCAGCTGCCGTGCGCCGCGCCGCGCTTCGGCCGCGTCAAAGCGATCCTCGCGCGCGTCGAAGTCGAGGGTGAAATCGCCGGAGCCGTCGAAGTCGCGGATCTGCAGCGCGAGCGCCTCGTGCTCGTGGCCCGTGTGACTCCATTCGGTGTGCATCGGAGCGCCGTCGAAAAACGCACGCTGCGCGACGTGCACATTGAATCCCACCTCGTAGAATGGCCGTTCGGGCGAGTTGGCGGTGGCGTAGAGCTGGTGGCGCATCGCGGTTCGCAATTCCCGCGCGACCTTGTGCGCGAGGGTTCGAAGCGTGTCCCCCGGCGCGACCGTGAGCGCGAGCGGCGCCACCTGCATGAAGAGTCCGGGGGTCGCCTTGTGGCTGCGACCGACGCGGTTTCGAAGCGGCGTGCCGATCGCGAGCCGACGGTTTCCGCTGGTACGATGCAGCCAGGCAAGCAGCGCCGAGGCGGCCGCGTGGAACAAGAGCTCGCCCTCCGACGCACCAC
This sequence comes from uncultured Spirochaetales bacterium, assembly GCA_964494795.1. GTDB lineage: Bacteria > Myxococcota_A > UBA9160 > UBA9160 > SMWR01 > JACZVU01. The sequence goes on from CAZBSV010000140.1 coordinate 6,582, forward strand.
CCAGTGCGCGCGCCGCGGCCAACAGCCGCGTCGATCGCTCGACGCCGAGCGGAAACGACGTGCGCCGCACGCGCGTCGTGCGCGGCGCGAGCGCGCGGGCGCAGAACCACAGCGGCGGCGGCGGGTCTGCGAGCGCCGCGCGCCAATGCTGTCGGGCGCGCTCCCAGCGCGGCGTCCCGCGACGGGCGCGCTCCTCGCGCACGAAATCGTCGAAGGCAGGGATCTCGAGCGCGAGGCGCCCACCCGTCCGCGCGCGCGCATAGAGAGCGTCGACGTGCCCCAAGATCAGCGCCGCCGATCCGCCGTCGCCGATCAGGTGGTGTTGGTTGAAGTACCACACCGATCGGCGCGGCCCGAGCACGATTAGCGCGGTTTCGAACAGCGGCCGTGACGGATCCAAGCGGCTGCCGCGGCGCGTGGCGACGAACGTCTCGAGGGCCGCGCCGGGATCAGGTTCGCGCGAAAGATCGTGTACGGGAAACTCGAGCGCGAACTTTGGCAGCACGCGCCGCTGCGGAAGCCCGTCGATCTCGTCGAAGACCGTGCGCAAGACCTCGCTCGCGTCGACGACAGTCTGGAGCGCAGATCGGAACGCTTCGACCTCCACGTCGACGCTCAGATGGAAGAAGGCCGGCATGTTATAGAGCGGCAACTCGGGCTGCGCGCGCTGGCCGAGCCACACGAGCATCTGGTTGCGCGTCAGGTTGGTGCGCAGACACAGATCCTCGAGCTCGGCGTCCGGGTCGCGCGCTGCGAGCGATCGCAGCGGCACCTGCGTCGGCGCAGCGGCTTCCCGGCGCCAACGCTCGCGCCGCTCCGCGACGGCGCCCGCCTCCAAAGCATCGATCGGCAACCCCGCGGAAACGCGCCGATCGGGGTCGCGCACGAGCGATTCGAGCAGCCGCGCGTAGTGGTCAGCGAAGCGCTCGACCGTCGACGCGTCATACAGATCGGTGTCGTATTCGAGCGTCCCGGTCAGCGCGGTCTTGCCCTGCCAGAGCAGCAGCGTCAGCTCCATGCGCGACGTCCCCGAGTCGAGATCGAGCACCTCGACGTCGTAGCCCGGGGCGTGCAAGTGATCGATCCAGGCAGGATGCAGCGCGAATGCGGCGCGCACGAGCGAGCTGTGACTCGGGCTGCGCGGCACGTTCAGAGACCCGACGACGCGCTCGACCGGGACCTCCTGGTGGGCCATCGCCCCGAGCGTCGTCTTGCGCACGCGCGCGAGCAGTTCGCGGAAACTCGGGTCGCCGGAGAGATCGCAGCGCAACAGCAGCGTGTTGACGAAGAAACCCACGACGCGTTCGTACTCGGGCCGATTGCGACCCGCGACCGGAACCGCGACGAGCACGTCCTCCTGACCGGTGTAGGCGTGGAGCAACAGATCGAATGCCGCGAGCAGGAACATGAAGGGGGTCGCGTTCTGCTCGATCGCGCGCGCGCGCAGGCCGGCGTGCACCGCGTCGGAAATGCGGATACGCAGCTGCGCGCCGCGAAAGCGCCGCTCGGCGCGCGGCGGCCGGTCCGGCGGAAGCTCGACCACCGCGAGAGGGCTGGCGAGCGCGCGGCGCCAGTAGTCGAGTTCCGGTTCGATCGCGTCGCTTGCGAGCCAGCGCCGCTGCCAGCGCGCGAAATCGGCGTACTGCGCGGCCAACGCCGGCAGGCTCGCCGGCTGTCCCATCCTATGAGCGACGTAATACTCGAACAGCTCCGTCAGCAGCAGCCGGATCGAGAAGCCGTCACATACGATGTGATGGATTGCCACAAAAATCACGTGGTCCTTCTCGCCTAGGCGCACGAGCTTGCAGCGCAACAGCGGTCCACACGCAAAATCGAATGGGCGCTGCGACATCTCGAGCAGCAGCGCGCGCAGCGTCGCGTCGTGCTCCCCCGGCGGAACACCGCGCAGGTCGTCGGACTCGAGTCGCAGCGGCCGTTCGCGCGCGATGCGCTGGACCGGGCGGCCGTCCTCGACACCGAAGGTCGTGCGCAGGATCGCGTGGCGCCGCACGATCTCGTCGGCCGCGCGCTGGACGACCGACAGATCGACGTGCGCAGAAAACCGGATCGAGCCGGTCTCGACGTAGACGCGGTTGCCGGGATCGAGCGCCTCGAGTGCCCACAGGCGCTCCTGCCCGGCCGAAAGCGGCGCGCTGAGCACTTGCGCGGCACGTTTCGCGAGGAGCGCCTTGAGCCTGCTGCGCTGCTCGGCGGGCGTCGGCTCCGCGCGCCGCGTGGCTGCGGAGTCCGAAATTCCGTCGCTCATCGCCGGACGGCTCGCGCTCCGAGTGCTCGCGATGGCCGCGCAATGGCTGTCGTCACGTCGCGAAGGAGCTTCAGCATGCCGCTAGGCCTCGGTCGACATGCGCTCGAGCAGCGCGTTGACCTCGTCGTCGGAGAGTTCGTCGACTCTCTCGAGCAGGGCCGCCGCATCGTCGCTCGCGCGCTCTTCGGCCGCGGTCTCGGTGCCAGTTTCGGCACCGCGCGCGGAGCCATTCGCGCCGGCGGCCGCCGTCGCTTCGGCAGCGGTCGCAGCGGACGCGGGCTTTGAAGTCACGGATGCGCTGCCCGGCGCCTCGATCTGCGCCAGCAAAAGTTCCGCGAGCCGCACCACCGTCGGGCCGCTCATCAGCTCGACCGTCGGCAGGCTCAAGCGCAGCTCGCCTTCGATCCAGTTGCGCAGCTCGACCGCCATCAGCGAATCGAGCCCGAGCTGAGTCAGCGACTTCTCGACGTCGAGCTTCGCGGGTGCGGCGCCGAGCACGCGCGCGACCTGAACGCGCACGAGGTCGATCACGAGGGACATGCGCTCCTCGGGCGGCGCCGCAAGAATCTCGCCCTTGATCGCCGCGCCGCTGCGCCGGCCCCCTTCTTCCGCGCCGACCGCGCTCGCGCGCACGAGCGCCGCGAAGCGCGGAGAGACACGCGTCGCATTCGCAACCTCTCCCCAGACCCGCCAGTCGATGTTGATGACACCCACGTGAGTCGGCTCTTCGGAGAGGAAGCGCCCGAGCAGGTGCAGCGCCTGGCGCGGTGTAAAGCTCTTCACGCCAAGCGCCTGGAGTCGGTGTCCAATCTCTTCGTGGCGAGCAACCCAGCCGACGTCGGATAGGTAACCCCAGCTCACCGTAAGCGAGGGCAGGCCGGCCGCCTGGCGGTAGTACGAGAGCGAGTCGAGAAATGCGTTTCCCGAGGCATAGTTGGCCTGTCCGCCGATCCCGAACACCGACGAGAGCGACGAGAAGAGCACGAAGAAGTCGAGCTCGCGTTTCAGCGTCGCGCAGTGCAGGTTCCAAGCGCCGTGGACCTTCGGCGCCCATACCTCGTGCATGCGCTCTTGATTCAGGTCGGCCATCAGTCGATCCTTGAGCACCATCGCCGCGTGGATCACGCCGCCAAGCGGCGGCATTTCGGCGTCGATCTCCGCGAGCACGCGGTCGACCGCCCCGCGATCGCTCACATCCGCGCACCCCACGCGCACCTCTGCACCCGCCGCGCGCAAATCGCTGACCGCGCGAGCGGCCTCTTCGGAGCCCGCGCCGCTGCGCCCGACGAGCATCAGGTGGCGCGCCCCGCGCTCGACCATCCAGCGCGCGACGATGCAACCGAAGCCTCCGAGGCCCCCGGTGATCAGGTAGGTCGCGTCGGCGCGGAAGCTCGCCTCCAGCGGCTGTGGAGCCGCCACTTTTCCGTGTGCGCCGCGCATCGACACGAGCACCTTCCCCAAGTGCTTCGCCTGGGCCATCGTGCGGAAGGCCCCGACCAGGTTGAACGCGGGAAAGATGCGAAACGGCAGCGGCGAGAGCCGCTCGGCGTCAACCTCCGCGATCACCTCGCGGTACAGCGAGGCGAGCAGATGCGTCCGCTCGCGCATCGCGCGGTCGAGGTCGATCGCGATGAACGACAGGTTGCGCCGGAAGGGCTTGAGGCCGAGCTGCGTGTCGGCGTAGATGTCGCGCTTGCCGATCTCGAGGAAGCGCCCGTAGTCGCGCAGCACGGACAACCCCTTGCCGATCGCGTCTCCCGCCAGCGAATTCAGCACGACGTCGACGCCTTCGCCGCCAGTCGCCGCCAATAGTTCTTCCGCGAACGCGAGCGAACGCGAGTCGAACACGTGCTGCACGCCGATTGCGCGCAAGAAATCGCGCTTCTCGGGCGTGCCCGCGCTGGCGAAGACCTGCGCGCCCGCGCGCCGCGCGATCTGCAGCGCCGCCATCCCCACTCCGCCGGTTGCCGAGTGGATCAGCACGCGCTCGCCCGCCTGCAGGCGGCCGAGGTGGTGCAGCGCATACCAGCTCGTGAGAAACGCGATTGGCAGCGTTGCCGCCTCCTCGAACCCGATGTGAGCGGGCTTCTTCGCGACGAAGCGCGCGTCGGCATGCGCGTGCGAAGCAAACGCAAATGGGGCGATCGCGACCACCTCGTCGCCGACCCGCAGTCGGTATTTCTCCGCTACGCCCGCGCCAAGAGCACTCACGCGGCCGGAGCACTCGATCCCGAGCGGGACCGGTCCATCCGACAGGCCCGGGTAGACGCCGAGCGCCTTCATCACGTCGGCAAAGTTCAGGCCGGCGACGGCGACTTCGATTTCGACGCACCCAGGAGCGGGTACCGCACGTGGTGTCGCCCGCAATCTCATGCGGTCGAGCATGCCCGTCGGCGAGGGCTCGAGCCGGAAGGCCTCGTCGGGCGCGCCGTTCGGAGCCGCCGCGCGCTGCGCGAGTTCGCTCGAGCGTGCGTAGCGGTGGACGTACCGCGCATCGCCGCGCAGCGCGAGTTCGTCCTCATCGCCGTCGTGAAGCAGCTCCGCGGCGAGGGCCGCGATCTCCTGCGCGTCGCCGCGGCCGAGGTCGATCAGCGTTGGCCGCAACTTCGGGACCTCACTCGCCACTACGCGACCGACACCCCAGAGTGGCGCGCGCGTGGGTGCGGTCGACTCGGGCGCGCGCGCAACCGACTGCGCATTCAGGCTGACGAGCCACAAGCGAGGCGCCGCGGCGACGCCAGTCGCGTCGAGGATCTGGGCGAGGTGCACCACGCTAAGCGCCGTGCTCAGCATGCTCGCGTCGAGGTTCTCCGACGTCGTCTCTTCCAAAACAGGCGCATCGAGCGACCACAGGTGCGCGATGCCGCGCAGCGGCTCAGCGGCCACCTCGTTCACGAGCCGCGCGAGCGCCTGCTTGTCGTCGGGGGCGATCACGTACCGGTCGCCAGGCTCCGCCCGCCAAGCGGCGCCGGCCTGCGCGCGGATGCAGCGCTCGCCGGCCGCCTCGAGCTCCGCGGCGAGCGCTTCGCCGCAGCCGCCGGCATCCGTGAGCACGAGCCAGCTGCCCGCACTGCGCGCAGCGCATTCGCTCGCATCCGCGTGCGCAGAAAGTTCATCCGAGTCCGCGGCGAGTTCGGCCGCCGCGCGCGACGCCGCGGGGTCCGCGAGCACCGGGCCGCGCGCTAGGATGACCGCGTTGTCGACTCGCGCGTCGTCGAGGCCGACGCCCTCGCGAACTTCGCTGAAGCCCTGCTCGTCGAGAAGCGCGCGCCAACCCTGCATCGAGAGCAGCGGCGAGTTGATGCGCCGCGGCTCGTCGGTGAAGCGCCACCAACCCTCGGTCAGGCCGAAGACGAGATCGACCCAACGCTGCGGCCGCACCGCTTCGAGCAACAGCAAGACGCCCTCCGAGGCCAGCAGCCAGCGCACATTTTCGAGTGTCGCCGCAAGGTCGGCCGTCGCGTGCAAGCACTCGGAGGCGAGGATCAGGTCGAAGGAGTGCGGCTCGAAGCCCTGCGCCGCGGGCGCGGTCTCGATGTCGAGGCGCTCGAAGCGCAGGAACGGATAGTCGCGAAACTTCTCCTCCGCTTTGAGGAAGAAGTGATTCGAGAGATCCGTATAGACGTACTCGGTACGATCGGCGGGCAGGCTGTGCAAGACATACGAAGTCATGCCGCCCGTGCCGGCGCCGATCTCGAGCACGCGCAGGCTCTTGCCGGGCGGTAGCTCCGCGGTCAACGCCGCCACGGCGCGCTGGGCGAGCGTGTTGAAGAAGCGCAGCGAGGGCGAGTCCTGATACAGGTGCTCGGCAATCGCGAGCGAGCCGTCGGGGAAGATCAACTCCAGCGGCTCGAGTTCGCCGCGCAGGATCTCGGCCAGACGCGGTCCGCAGCGACCGAGCAGCGTGAGCTCCGCGTAGAAAGCGGGATTGCGCGTCAGCAGCGCGCGCCAGTCCTCGATCGGGTCCGCGACGGTGTCCGCAGTCGCGCGCAGCACCTCCCAGCGCGCGCCCGCGCCGTCGTCTGAGTCGCGCAGCAGCCCGTCTTCGACGAGAATCGCGAGATAGCGCAGGAGCAGCCGCTCGTAGCGGCGGTCGACGCCGAGGCGCTCGATCCACTCTTCGGCCCCGAGCCGCTCCCCGACGCGAAACTCAGCGCCGAGATCGCAGAACGCGCGCCACACAAATGCGACGCAGAGTCGGGACAGGTCGCCCTCCAGGCGTCGGTAGAGATCGCCTAAACCCAGCGCGCGCTCGAACTCCACGGCCGTGGCCTGGGTGGTCGCGACCACCTCGGCCAGCGGCGCGAGGTGCACGGCCGATCGGCCTGCGGTCGCCTCGGATGCGCGCGGCGCCAGCCGCCAGTAGTACTCGTAGACGAGGTCGTCGGTGCCCTCCCCGACGGCGGCAGCAGTCTCGACCGCGCGGCAGCGAAAACCCTCGATCTCGAGCAGAACGCGCCCTTGTTCGTCGGCGACGCGCACGTCCACCAACACCTCGCGCGTGGACTGCTCGCGCAGAACGACGTGACTCCAGAGCACCGCCGTCGGCCCGCCGAAGCAGCGCAGCGCCGCAAATTCGACCGGAAAGAACACGCGCCCGCCTTGTGCGCCCAGATCGAGAACCCCCGTCAACGCCTGGAAGCACGCGTCGAGCAGCGCTGGGTGAAAGCGGTGCGTGTCGCGCTCGAGCGGACGTCGGATTTCGGCCGGCGCCTCGATCCGTCCGACGGCCTCGCCCGCTCCTGTCCACAGATCGCGCAGTCCGCGGAACGCCGGTCCGTACTCGAGTCCGGCGTCGGCCATCAGCGCGTAGGCGTCGTCAGCCGCCTCTGCGCGCGGCGCCAATGCGCGCACGCAGTCGGGGTCGAAGGCCCGCGGCGCTCGGCCCTCGTACACGCGCAGCCGGCCGCGAACGTGTTCTGTCCAGACCGGCTCGCCCTCGGCCAGGCGACTTGTAACGCGGAACAGTGTTCCATCGATGGACAGTTCGAGCACGCGCGGCTTGCCTTCTTCGAGAAAGCAAGCCTTGAGCAGCTGGAGGTCCTCGATCACGCAGGGCACCGGACCGTGGATCTCGCGAGCGGCGGCAAGCGCCATCTCGATGAAGCTCGTGGCCGACAGCAGCACGTGGCCCTGCACGCAGTGGTCGCGCAGCCAGCGTTCGACGGCCAGTTCGACGCGGCCGCTCCAGGTCGGCGCAGCGGCGGGCGTGCGCTGGCCGAGCAGCGGATGCGGGGACGGCCCGGTCCGCTGGGCGTTCGACACGGCCCCCTCGCTCCAGAAGCGCTCGCGCCTCCACGGATACAGGGGCAGCGGGACGAAGCGGCCCGCGGGCGGGACGAGCGAGGCGAGGTCGAGCGCGGCGCCGTTCGCGTGCAGCGCGCCGAGCGTCTCGGCCAGCGCGCTCGGCTCGTCGGCGTCGCGCTTCAGTGTAGGAAGTGCGACCGCCCGCGCGCGGCGCGCGTGCGCGCTCTCCTTCACGTAGCCAGAAAGAACCGGGTGCGGGGCGAGTTCCACGAAGAGATCCAGCCCCTCCTCGAGCAGCGTGTCGACACCGGCCGCGAAGCGAACCGTGCGACGCACGTTGCGCCACCAGTACTCGGCGTCGAGTTCGCTGCCGTCGAGTCGCTCGCCGGTGACGCTCGATACCAGCATCCGCTGCGCGGTTCGCGGCGCGAGATCGCGCAGAGCCGTCAGCAGTTCGTCGCGCAGCGGATCCATTTGCGCGCTGTGGAACGCGTACTCGACGCGTAGAAACTTCTGGTAGATGCCACGCGCCTCGAGATCCTGCGCGAGCTGCTCGAGCAGATGGCCGTCGCCCGAGAAAGCCACCGAGGTCGGACCGTTGTTCGCCGCCAACGAAATCGCATCGCCGTAGCTGCGGACCAGCTGCTCGGCCTCTTCGAAGCCGAGATTTGCGGCGAGCATGCGTCCGCGGGCCGCAGCGAAGTCCATACAACGCCCGCGGTGGAAGATGACGCGCGTCGCCTGCTCGAAGTCGAGCGCGCCCGCGAGGTGGGCGGCTGCGACTTCGCCGACGCTGTGGCCGATCAGCGCCTCGGGCTCGACACCGTGGCCCGCGAGCACCCGCGCGAGGCCGACCTGCAGCGCGAAGATGCACGGCTGGCCGATCGAGGTCTGCTGCATGCGCGAAGTCTGCTCGGGAGCGCTGAGTTCCTCGAGCAGCGACCAGGGGCCGAGTTCGCGCAGAATGGCATCGGCGCGTTCGACGACGGCGCGAAACTCCGGTTCGGTCTCGAGCAGGCGGCGCCCCATCCCCCACCACTGGGGGCCCTGGCCCGAGGCGACGAATGCGATCCGCGGGAGTTTCCCGCGCACGGCGCGGCCCGTGCTCATGCCCGGGCGGCGCTCGCCGGCCGCAAAGGCGTCGAGCTTGTCGAAGAGTTCCGCGCGATTCGCGGCGACGATCGCGAGGCGGTGCTCGAGATGATCGCGACGCAACAGCGAGGTGTAGGCAACGTCGGCGAGCCGGATGTCGCCACCCGGGCCCTTCGGATCGAGGTGCGCGCGCCAGCGCTCCGCGTGAGCGACGAGCGCGTCGGCGCTCTGCGCGGACAGGCCGATCAGCAGCGGCCGCGACGACTCCGGCGGAATTTCCCGCTCCTGTGAATGCTCCGCGTCAAGCGGCAGCGGCAGCCTCGACACCGCTTGGAGTATCGCGTGCGCGTTGGTTCCACCGAAGCCGAAAGAGTTCACGCCCGCGAGCGGCGGCCCAGCCGTTTCGGACCATGCGGCGAGCTTCGTCTGCACCTGCAACTTGAGTTCGTCGAAGGGGATTTCCGGGTTCGGCGCCTCGAAGTGCAGATTCGGCGGGATCAAACCGTGGCGCAGCGCGAGCGCGACCTTGATCAGGCCCGCGATGCCCGCGGCGGGCTCGAGGTGACCGACGTTCGTCTTGACCGAGCCGAGCGCGCAGGTCGTGCCTTCGGCGCGTCCCTGCGCGAGCACCGTGCCGAGCGCGCGGGCCTCGATCGGGTCGCCGACGAGCGTACCGGTGCCGTGTGCCTCGACGAACTGCAGCTGCCGCGGCTCGATGCCCGCGCGTTGGCAGGCTTCGCGCACGAGCTCCTCTTGCGCCTTTCCGTTTGGCACCGTCAGCCCGTTGGTGCGGCCATCTTGGTTGACCGCCGTGGCGCGCACGAGCGCGTAGATCCGGTCTCCGTCGGCGAGCGCGCGCGCGTAGGGCTTCAGGACGACGAGCGCCGCGCCCTCGCTGCGCACGAAACCGTTGGCGCGCGCGTCGAACGCGCGGCAGCGACCATCCGGCGACAGCATCGCGAGCCGGCTGAAGCCGATGTAGGGCTCGGGCTTGATGAGCACGTTCACGCCGCCCGCGAGCGCCAGCGGCGTGTCGCCTTGCCAGATGCTCTGGCAGGCGAGATGCACCGCCACCAGTGACGACGAGCAGGCGGTGTCGATCGCGATGCTGGGTCCGCGCAGGTCGAGCGCGTAGGAGACGCGGTTCGCGGCGATCGACATCGCGCCGCCGGTGTTCGTATGGGCGTCGATCTTAGACAGGTCCGTCTCGCCCTGGGCGAGTAGCATGTAGTCGGTGCTCGAGAGTCCCACGAAGACGCCGACGTTCGTTCCCGCCAGTGCGTGCGCCACCAGGCCCGCGTCCTCGAGCCCCTCCCAGGCGACCTCGAGCAGCAGCCGCTGCTGGGGGTCCATGCGCGCGGCCTCGCGCGGCGAAATGCCGAAGAAGTCCGCATCGAAGCGGTCGATGCCCTCGACGAATCCGCCCCACTTCGCGTTGGTCTTGCCCGGCGTGCCGAGCTCGGGATCGTAAAAAGTCTCGACGTTCCAGCGATCCGCTGGGATCTCCTGGATCGCGTCCACTCCGTCGCGCAGCAACTGCCAGAACGCGGCCGCGTCGCTCGCGCCGCCCGGCATGCGACAGCCGATGCCGCAGATGGCGATGGGTTCGCGTTGGCCCCGCGAAGTGTCCGTGACCGTGTATCCAGGCGAGATTTTCAAGTCGCTCTTCCGTTGACTGTCAGGGCCGGGGGTTCCTGGAGCCGGAGAGTACTCGCTGAACCGGCACGGTCCAGGGCTGCTGCGCGCATTCGCGGCGTCCATTGTCGACGCGAACAGCGATTCATCGCGCGCTGAGGCTTCCGCGCGTCAAACTCGAAACAACTGAATCGGCTGTTTAACCGCGTGCGCGGGCCGGATGAGCCAATTTGTCTCGCCTGAAACACAGTTTGAAAATCTGCCGCGCGCGAAATTGGAATCGAAGGCGAATGAGGCAGCCGTTGTCGAACCGATTGAGTTGTGCCCACCCACCGATTGAGTTGCGCCCACTCACCGATTGAGTTGCGCCCACCATCCGTTTGAGTTGCGCCCACCCACCGATTGATTTGCGCCCACCCACCGATTGAGTTGCGCCCACCGAGTAACGGCGAGCGGGCAGAATGAAATCGCGCTCGCGCCTCCGAGCTTCCGGGCCATTTCACCGGAGCGAACGCCCCCCAAGCCGTGGCCTTCGCTGGGTTCGAGCGGCGGGGCCGCTACGCTCCGATCCCGTGATGCTGCGAGACTCGCTGATCGATCCGGAAGCCGTCGTCGCCGAGCTGCTGCCCGACGGCGTCGTGACCGCAAGTGCCAACGCGGAAGATTGGTCGGGGGAGCTGTTCTCGCAGGAGAGCCGCTGCATCGCCGGGGCGTCCGAGAAGCGCCGAAGGGAGTTCACCGCGGGCCGCGTGTGCGCGCGGCGCGCGCTCGACAAGCTCGGCATCCGGGACTTTCCGCTGTTGCCGCGGATCGATCGCTATCCCGCGTGGCCACCGGATGTCGTGGGAGGCATCTCGCACTGCGACGACTGCTGCGTCGCCGCAGTGGCGCGCGCCGGAGCGATCTGCGGCCTGGGCGTAGACGTGGAACGCGCGGAGCCACTGGATTTCGCGCTGACCCAGATCATCTGCACAGAAACCGAACTCGCGCAGACCCGCCAATCTTCAGCGCGCCGCAGATTCGACCGCCGTGCGCCCGACCGCGGCACTCTCGACCGCAATGGACCCGATCGCCGTGGGCCCGATCGCAATGGACCCAATCGCAATGAACCCGATCGCAATGGACCCGATATCTGGAAGCTGCTGTTTTCCGCCAAGGAGGCGTTCTTCAAGTGCTACTACCCGCTCACCCACAGCTGGCTCGACTTCAAGGACGTCGAGGTCGAGTTCGATTTCGACACCGGGAGCTTCGTCGCACGACTCACGCGCGCTTCGGCCCCTGCCCTGCTCGGTCGGCGTGAACTCCGCGGACGCTTCGCGGCGACGCATCGCTTCATCTTCACGGCGACCCACGTCGGCCCCGCGCAGTGAAAGACGCAATTGAGTGTGGTCAGCGAATGAACCCTTGCACGAGAAACGACGCGGCCTGCGCCGAACGCGGCGGCGAGAATGACCGATCGAATCCCAACCTCGCCCGGCGCTGGATTGGCCGTGGAGCGGGACCGAGGGTACACTTGGCGGCGGCGAATACGGGATTGACGCTGTCGGCCGCGGTGGATGCGGCGCAGATCGACGAACCAGCGATCCAATCTATTCGATCCGGCTTCAGGCACTCCGTGTAACCAAGGAGACGAGACGATGCGAGGAGCCTTAGCGGCCGCCGTGGGCAGTCTGGCGATTCTCGCGGGCTTCGCGGGCCCCGCCCGCGCGAGCGCCACGATCGATCTGATCTGGCAGGACAGCGGTACGAACGTGATCGGCAGCGAGAACGCAGAGACCGTGATCCAGCTGAACGTGATCCTGACCGCGGGACCCGCGGGCTCGCAGGGCGGCGGCGTCAGCGTCGACTTCAGCCAAGTCGTGGGACCGCTCGTTCTTCTCGGCGCCCAGAACACGCCGTCGCTGGGAAATGACAGTCCTTTACCGGTGTTTCTGGGCTTACCAATCTTGAACGGATTGCGGGTGGAATTCATCAACTCCCTGTGTCTGTGCGATACCGGGATCGGCGTCGGCCTGCAAGCCGGTCAGAGCCACCAACTCGGAACGGTCACGTTCAGCAGGAGCACCGTCCCTGATGGGAGCTTCGAAATCACTTCGGACATCGAAGGAATGGGTGACGGCATCTTGGACGGCAACGGCAACCTCATCACCCTCGCGCCCACCTTCAACAGCGCGTTCGTTCCCGAACCAGGTGGCTTGCTGACCGTGAAATCTGGAGTCACTCTGCTCGCGCTCCTCTATCGGCGCCGTCGACACTCCGCCGAGCGTGACAGCACACACTAAATGTTGGACGTTGCCCTACTACACGGTCGGTCTGAGATTCTGGTTCAGGTGGAACAAGTTCGTCGGATCGAATTTGTTTTTCAGCGCGACGAGTCGCCCGTAGTTCGACCCATACGCAAGCTCGAGCGCGCCTTCGGGCTCGTCCTCGGTCTGGTAGTTGACGTAGGATTCGCGGACCATGTGGCCGCGTAGCGCGTCGTAGGCAGCGCGCGCCCACGCGATGTTCTTCTGGTCGTCCTTCGGGTCAAGCCACTGGGATACGACCAGCAGGTTGTAGCTCGCGCGCCGCTGGGGAAAGGCCGTCTCAGCGACGCCGACGCGTGTGGCGGCCCCATGGAAGTGCTCGAGTAGCAGCCCGCTCATCGGCGAGGGGCAGACCGCGAACTGCGCGATGAGCGCGTCGATCGCCTCGTCGCTCAGTCCCACAAGGAAATTCGACTTCCAGTAGTTCCTCGCACCTCGGGGGAAGCCCGGGTCGAAAATGTTCGTGTTCGTGTCCACGTAACTGGCGGGGCCGATCGTGTCGGCCACGGGCGAGCCGAAGCGCTTGAGCGGTCGGACTGCGGCTTCAGCTTCGGCGAGCGAGCCGCAATGACACGCGACGATTGCCGCGAGAGGTACGCCCGAGCCGTCGGGCGCGTGCAGCAGTCCGCCGCTCAGCGTGAGCTCGTCGGAAGCCGATTCGGTCACCTCGCGAAAGAGCTGCAGCACTTCGCGCGCGCGATCTATGGGGTGGGCGACGAGACCGCTCGTGACCGGCCCCACCGGATGCAGCCGGTACTCGAACGACGAGACCACGCCGAAGTTCCCGCCACCGCCACGAAGCGCCCAGAACAGATCGCCGTCCTCATCGGCGCTCGTCCGCACCACGTCGCCCGCAGCAGTGACGACCTCCGCAGAAATCAAATTGTCGGCAGCGAGCCCGTGCTTGCCCATGAGCCAGCCGAGCCCGCCGCCGAGCGTAAGGCCCGCGATGCCGGTCGTGGACACCACGCCGCCCGTCGTGGCCAGCCCATGGAGCTGGGTCTCGCGGTTGAACTCGCCCCACGTCACGCCCGCCTGGGCGCGCGCGCTGCGGCGTCCTGGGTCGACGTCGATACCCTTCATCAGCGATAAGTCGAGCATCAACCCGCCATCGCAGACGGACTTCCCCGCAACGCTGTGGCCTCCGGCGCGTACCGCGAGATCGAGGTCGTGCGCGCGCGCGAATCGAACCGCGTCAACCACATCGGCGGTTCCGAGACAACGAGCGATCACGGCCGGACGCCGGTCGAACATGCCGTTGTGAATGCGACGCACGTCGTCGTAGTCCGCATTGCTGGGTGTTAGGACGCGACCGCGCAGACTGGCTCGAAGCTTGTTGAGCGCTGCTTCCTTGACCATCGGCTCCTCGTCTCTCAGCGTGCGGCGCTGTTGCTCGGTCGCTGCTCGGTGTCATTCAACCTCTGGCCGCTCAACCTTCACCACACAGCGCCAAGCACTGGCACCCGGGCGGGAGCGCCTGACGCCTGGAGGGTATCACGGATCGCCTGGGCCGGTCCCACAACGCGCCCTCGAGGACGACCGCGGCGCGCGTCATTCCTCCTGCCTCACGAAAGTGACGAAGCCGTCTTCGAAGTGGACTTCGGCCTCATAGTCTGTCTCGGCCGACGTGCCGGTTCCCACGCTGCCACCGCCGAAGCCACCGCCGCCGTAACTGCCACCGCCCAGCGAAATGCCCACCCCTGGACGCGAGCGGGTGTAAATCCAGATGGCCGTCTCGCCCCGCTCGGTCGATTCGACCAATTTCTCATCCGGATCGCCGAGCGCCATCCACACCATGTCCTCGGTGAAGTCCGCTGCGACGCGCCCCGCGCGAATCTTCGCCTGCACGTCACTCGGGTAGTTGTCGAAGATCTCCTGTCGCTCCTCGATCCGCTTGTCCGGAGTCGCACATCCTGTGAGCGCGCCCGTCAACGCGGCGAGTGCAACGAAAAGAAAAAGCTGAAGTCTCACGAGTTACTCCTCGAGCCGGCAGGCTCCTGGGCGTGGAAGGTAATGGGCGGCGCAAAAAGCACAAAGCGAGCTCATCTATCGATCCAGAGTCTACCGAAAGCACATGGTTCAAGATCGATGAGGTACGCGGCCCCGGCCCAAGCCGTGGCGGAGAATACACTGCATGCCGGCAAGCGCGGGTGTGACGATGCAGCGGCCTGGGTTCAGTCGGCGGGCAACGGGCCGACCTCGCCTTCGGCGTCGACGCTTGGGCGTATCGGTTCCGACCTGTGGCTGTCACGCTGCCGAGAACTCATTGGAGCGACGGAAGCGGCGCCGTTGCAGGCGCCGGGGTCACGCACCCCTTCAGAAATCGCACCCAATTGAGTGAATTACAATTTTACGTTACACCGGGTGTAAATCTTCATGACACTTCAGTGTTTTTCATTAAAGCCTCTAAGGTCAAATACCGATTTGGCTCACCGCAATCTGTGTTGGGAGAATACAATGGATGCGCGGTCGGATCCGAGATTCAAAAAAAGAATGCCATGCAACTTGAAGAATGGACAGCGACGCCATTCGGGAATGATTCTCGACATTTCCAGGACCGGTCTCTTCGTGCAAACGAGCGCTCCAGCGAAAACTGGCGACGAGGTCGAGATCCAGCTGAACGCGGGAAGGGCGACCGCGCCCATCACGCTGATCGCGCAGGTGAGCTGGATCCGCATGGTACCGGCCCAACTTCGAAGCGTCGCCGAAGGCGGTCTGGGGTTGCAGATTCGCTATGCGCAGGAGGAGTATTACGGCTTGCTCTCCGACGCGGCACGCGGTCTGCGTGTGAGCGGAGAGCGCACGCTCTAATGCCCCAAGTGAACTGCCACCAAGGAGCGCCGCGACGCGGGAATCGGCACGCTTCGTTTTCCGACGATCTGCTCGATTTTGATGTTAGATGGCCGCACCTCATTCGGTCTCGCTGCTGAAATCGGCCTTCGGCTCGATCAAGGATTCATCTCGTCCGGCCCAGATAAAGCTCCCGGAATCATCGCTCGCGTACCCTGTGCGGATCAGCGAATACAGTTGTGGATGGGCTGCCAATAATTCTTGATCGTTGAGATTTTCCCCGAGAGCTGCCCCCGAGCTTGTACGAACAGAATAGAGCAGACCTTGCGGGGAAGAGCTGATCGTGACGATGTGATCTCGGAATGCCAGGCGAACAATCGAAAGCGCTTCTTCGTCAGCAAAAGATGCATGGGTCAAAAGAGCAACGGTCAAGACGCAGGTCATGAAGGAATCGATGATCCAATACCGCATGCTGAATATCCTCCTGAATGAGGAAATCGCCTTACTCCACCTAGCAGTAGAGTAAGCGGATCGCACCGCATAGGGTTGCCCGAACTTTTGCTCGAATCAAGCTCTCCTGTTTGAACTCGTGGATTTGTGCGTTTCGAGTGAGGCCGTACGAACTCAATCGTGCGTCGTGGGCCGTACGCTTGGCATCGCGGGTCGCGGGTTTGGAGATGCCAAATGAGTCGTTGCAATTCAAGATGCAATGAGGACTCAAGTGCGGGAAGTGTTCGGCTCCGAGAGCGAAGGTCCGCTTGAGACGGCAAAAACCTGCGCGGAAGTAGCGGGGCCCGAACCCGTTCCTTTCGCAAGTGAAATGCAATGGAATCAAGTGGTTAGCGACCGCGCAGGGGCCGGAAATCCGTCCCACGCGCGTCCCACGAGGCATTCAGCGTACCGATGAGGCCCGAAGATTACCGACTCCGCTTGCGCCCTCCCCTGCGCTCTCGAACTGGAATCGGCGTCCCATCGCGGGCTCTACCTGATCGAATCCAGCCCCGAGACACTCGAGCTGCGGGGCGAGCGCTGCCGGGTGCACGCGTACGCCGATGGCCGCATCGAACTCCGCCACTGCGGACGCAGTCTTCCCTTCCGCTCCTTCGATGAGAAGCGCCGTGTCACCCAGGGCGACATCGTGTCCAACAAGCGGCTCGGTGCCGTGCTGGAAAAGATCCAAGTGGATCAGCGAAAACGAGGCGAGGAGTTCTTGGCCAATCCCAAGGTCACGCTTCGTGAAAAGCGGCGAATCCGAGCTGCCAGAGACCAGGCGGACGCTCTTCCAGCGAGCCTCTAAACACCTGCCAACCCGACATTTCTACTTGGCGGAGAGCCCGACATTTCTAACTGGCGTTGACAGGAAAATTCGCAGCTTGAATCAACTGTCCTCGAAGCGAAGAGCGGCGCCTCCAGATCTTGGGGGCGTTTCAGCGCTGCGTGGCGCGCAGCGGTCTCGAGGCGACCACGCTCGACGACGTGGCCCGGGAAGCCGGGCTCAAGCGCGCGATGATTCGACACTACGTGGGCAACCGCGACACGCTCGTCCGCGAGGCGATCGAACACCTCGCGAAGCAATACCTTTCGCGGGCTGCGGAGGCTTTCGACGTCGAGGGCAATGCGATCGATGCGGACGCCTTGCTCGACTTCTTTTTCATCGGCGACTTCGCGTTCGGCATGCCCGAGCAAGACCGCGTCATCGACTCGCTGTTGTGGGTCGCTGCAAACGACCCGGAGGCGCGCGCTTCGATTCGCGCGATGTACGAAAGCTTTGCCGAATTGGTCCGCAAGCACCTGGCGCGTCGTGCGCCGGGCGCCGACGCCAATCGACTCGCAAGCGTGGCGTGGGCAATCGTCTGTCTCGCAGAGCAAAACGTCGTGATGATCGGGTTGGGGGTCCCCGCCGAGCGCTCACACGAGCTCCGCGAAATCGCGCGCGCCTTGGTCGCGTCACTTCCCTGAGCGACACTCGACGGATGCGCATGGCCGACACCCAGCGGGCACTCTTCAAAGCCGGAATTCTCAACGACTCCAAACTCTGGGCGTTGATCAGCCTTCCGATCAGTCTGGCGGTCATCACCGTGACGACCACCAAGGATCTGACCGACGCTGAAGAAGTCTCGAGCATGATCCAGTTCTCGGTTCGCTGCTCGGTGCCCTGGCTCTATCTCGCATTCGCGGCATCTTCGCTGAAGATCCTGTTCCCCGGCCCCTTCGGCCTCTGGGCATTGCGCAATCGCCGCATTTTCGGGCTGTGCTTCGCGGCCGGCATGGCGTGGCAGCTCTTCTTCATCTTCTGGCTGCTGGGCGGCCACTGGTCGTATTACCGGGACGAGGTCTACCTGGTCGAGGACATCGCGATTCAGGTTCCGGGATACCTGTTCCTGTTTGCGATGACGCTGACTTCGTTTCGTCGACCGCGCCGCTCGATCAGCCCGCGGCAGTGGAAGTGGTTGCACAAGAGCGGCATCTATTTCCTCTGGGGAACGGTCTGGTCCACCTACTGGTACGAGTTGTACTACTATGAAGACCGCCAGCTCATCGACTACATCTACTATTGGGCGGGCCTGATCGCCTTGGGTTCGCGCGTGATCGCCTGGAACAAGCTGCGCTGGACGCGAGGCTCTCGAAAATCTGCAGCATCGAGACCCAGGCCCGCTCTCGGCCAGCCAGAGCGCTGAAAGATCCCGAACCGGAGGACACCGACTGGCGATGCGGATGAATTCGACTGCGGACACCGATTCGATACCCGCGCGTGCGCAGGTCGTGATCGTCGGCGGCGGCGTGATCGGCTGCAGCGTCGCCTATCACCTGACCAAGCTAGGCTGGCGGGATGTCGTGCTGCTCGAGCGCGCTCAACTGACGGCCGGCACCACCTGGCATGCGGCGGGCCTGGTCGTCACGGGTACCTTCGCGACCGAAACCAGTATCAACATGTCCAAGTACAGTCGCGACCTCTACGCGAGGCTCGGGGAGGAAACCGGGCAAGACACGGGATTTCGAGCCGTGGGCTACCTCCAAATTGCGAGCAACCCGGAGCGGGTCGACAAGCTGCGACGGATTTCCGACTTCGCTCGGGGTTTTGGCGTCGAGGTCGCGGAGATTTCGGCTTCGGAAGTCAAGCGGATGTGGCCTCTGTTCGAAACCGGCGACGTTCTCGCGGGCTTCTTCACGCCCGACGATGGCCGCGCCAACCCCGTCGACGTGACGATGTCTCTCGCGAAGGGCGCACGGATGGGTGGCGCGCGCATCCTGGAAGGAGTTTGCGTCACGGGGATCCACCGGGCGAAGGGTCGCGTCACGGGTGTCGCGACGGATCGAGGGAACATCGAGGCGGAGTTCGTCGTCAATTGCGGCGGAATGTGGGCGCGAGAAATCGGAGCGATGGCCGGCGTCAACGTGCCGCTGCACGCCGCAGAACACTACTACCTGATCACCGAGCCCATCGAGGGCATTCACCGCGACCTGCCGATCGTCGAAGACCCCGATCTCTTCGCGTATTTCCGCGAGGAAGCCGGGGGCAAACTCATGGTCGGCATGTTCGAACCGGTGGCTGGGCCCTGGGGGATGGACGGCATTCCGAAGGATTTCAGTTTCGGCGAACTGCCACCGGATTGGGACCGGCTCGCCCCCTACCTCGAGACCGCGATGGAGCGCGTTCCGGCCGCAAAGAACGCGGGGATCCATCAATTTTTCTGCGGCCCCGAGAGCTTCACGCCCGACATGAATCCGCTGATCGGCGAAGCGCCGGAGCTGAAGAACTTCTTCGTCGCAGCGGGCTTCAACTCGCTCGGCATCATCTTCGGCGGTGGGGCGGGCCAGATTCTCGCGCAGTGGATGGTCGACGGCCTGCCACCCGACGACATCCGCGCGGTCGACATCGACCGCATGTTGCCGTTCCAGGGCAATCCGCAATACCTGCACGACCGGACCGTGGAAATGATCGGGTGGCAGTACATCAGCTGGCCCGGCCTCGCGCCCCAGACCGCGCGCAACGCGCGCAAGGCGCCGATGCACGACCGCCTTGCCGCGGCGGGCGCCTGCTTCGGCACGTCGGGGGGCTGGGAATTCCCGATCTGGTTCGCGCCGAAGGGGGTCGAGCCGAAGCTCTCGTATTCGTGGGGGCGCACCCAGTCGTTCGCCTACACGGCCGCCGAACACAAGGCCACACGCGAGGGTGTGGCGCTGATGGACCTGACACACATGTCGAAGTTCCTCGTCCAGGGTCGCGACGCGGAAAAGATTCTCAACCGCATCTGCGCGAATAATGTGTCCGTGCCATCCGGTCAATGTGTCTACACCCAGTGGTTGAACGAACGCGGCCGCATCGAGGCCGATCTCACCGTGACCCGCCTCGCCGACGACCGTTACTGGGTGGTCGCTGGCGACGTGATCCACACCCACGTCGAGACCTGGCTGAAGCGCAACACGCCCGCGGATGCCCATGTCTGCGTCAGCGACCTGACGTCGGGCTACGTGATCCTCAACCTTCAGGGCCCGAAATCCCGAGAACTCCTCGGCGCGCTGACCAGCGCGGACGTTTCGAACGCTGCGTTCCCCTACCGCTCGATGCAGGAGATCGACATCGGCTACGCGCGCGTCATGGCCTTGCGCCTGACCTACGTCGGCGAGCTGGGCTGGGAACTCTACGTGCCGACGGAATTCACCCTGCACGTCTTCGATCGCCTCGTCGAAGTCGGCCAGGAGTTCGGACTGCGGCTCGCGGGCCTCAACGCGCTGGAGACGCTGCGCCTCGAGAAGGCGTACCGCGACTACTGCCACGACATCGACAACCTCGATACGCCGATCGAAGCGGGGCTTCGCTTCGCGCTGGATTTCGACAAGCCCGGCGGTTTCATCGGCAGAGAAGCCCTGCTGAAGCAGCGCGACGAAGGCGTCCAGGTTCGTCTGGTGCAGTTCCTGCTCGAGGATCCGGAGCCGCTGCTGCACGCCGAGGAGCCGATCTACCGCGACGGCGTGCGCGTGGGTTACATCAAGGCCGGCGGCTATGGTCACACCCTCGGCGGCGCGGTCGGGCTGGGCGCCGTCGCGAACGAAGACGGCGTTACGCCGGAATTCGTCAAGAGCGGCAGCTACGAGATCGAGGTATCTGGCAGCCGCTACCCCGCGCGGGCATCCCTGCGCCCGATGTACGATCCGAAGGGCGAGCGAATCCGCTCGTGAACGCGACGGGCAACCGAGTACGAGATCTGAAAAAAGGATGATCGAATGAAGGAATTGGTGGGCTTGCTCGTCTCCGTGCACGCGGGCAAGAACGACGATTTAAGCAAAGAGGGACGAACATCGGTGGAGGCCACACTTGAGGGCTTCGCGGGCGACAAGCACAGCGGCTTCGAGCGAGTGGCGTGGCGCGGAGACAAGGATCCGGAGGGAACCGTGCGGCGCAACGAACGCCAGTGGTCCGGTGTATCGGTCGAAGAACTTGCGATCATCGCGAAGAAGATGGATCTGAAGGAGCCCCTCACTGCGGCCACGCTGGGCGCGAACATCTGCGTGGAGGGCATCTCCGACTTCTCCCGGCTGCCGAAGAGCGCGCGACTGGTCTTCCCCTCCGGCGCCGTACTGGCTGTGGAAGAGTGCAATCCGCCGTGTGCCGACATGGGCGCGCAGATCAGCGCCAAGCATACGACACACTCCGGTGAGCGAGCAGCGGGCCACCTGTTCGCGAGTCGCGCATTCGGCTTGCGAGGCGTGGTGGGTGTCGTGGACGTCCCTGGCGTGATCCGCGCCGGAGACAAAGTGATCGTGCAGTGGGTCGACGTGCCGGCGGACGACTGAGCGGAATTCGCGCGCCAATCGCGGGCAGAAGGAGACGGCATGAACACCCTGCAGCGGAATCAACGGGCATTCGAAGTCCAATCGAAGGGATTTTCGAGCCGGGGTGACACCTACGCCGATGAAGCGGGGCTCGCATGGATGCTCGCCGAATTGCCGATGGCGGCGGATTTCTCAATCACCCAGGAGAAGGATCGAGAAGAGATCCTCCGCGCACTCGAAACAGAGCTGAGCGGCGGCGCCAAAACCGGGCTGGCTCCGTACACCCGCGACCAGCGCGGAGCCCTTTCTCCACTCCTCCGCGCTGGACTGAACCGAATGCCTGTTATCGGACGTGGAAAATTCGCAGCTTGAATCAACTATCCTCTCACAAGTCGCCGGGAGAAGATCAAGCGCTTGACATTGCAACGCAGGAAGAAAGAGAATCTAAGCCACGCCGCCTAGCCGCAATCGGGAGCGAGAACCCTCTCTACGAAAACCGATCCAACGGTCCGAAAAGATCTGACGAGGTACACCTGCCAGAGCTAACGGAGCATTACTAGTCACGGGAGCCGGTGGCCGGCTCTTGCAGCTGTCCAGAGAAGTAGTTTTGCCCGATCTGCTTCAGCAGTGGCAGGGACGAGTAGTCGATGATCGTCAGTCCTCCGTCCACGATAAGCGTCTGGCCGGTGATGAAGGATGCTTCCTCTGAGGCCAGGAACAGGACCGCGGAGGCAATCTCCTCAGGGGTTCCCATACGACCCAGTAGCGAGGGCGGGTTCTCCCATTTGCCGCTGCTGCTTCCAGAGGGATGTCGCGTCGCATCTTGCTCAACTGCGATCCAGCCGGGGCTGACGCAGTTGGCTCGAATACCGTACGGCGCGCCTTCCGCCGCAAGCGACCGGGTCAGACCCTCCATGCCCGCCTTTGCGACACAGAAGAGACCCCAATTGCCATGTAGTGCGCCGGTCGAGGAGATGTTGACGATGGCGCCCGCGCCAGAGAGCTTCAGCAGCGGCAGTGCATATGATGCAACGTAGTAGGCAGAATCAAGAATGGAGCGACGCATCCTCTCCCAACGAGCTCCGGGAAGAGAACCTTCCTCGGATTCGCCGTCCGCTCCCGCATTATTGACGACGATGTCGATGCCACCGAACCGCCTTGAGACGTCGTCGATGAGAGCGGCAACGTCTTCCTCTATGGTGAGATCGACCGCGAAGAAGGTGCCTTCACCCTTGCGCCCTTTGATTTCCTCCTCCACGGCCGCGCCCCTGGGTCGGTCGCGGCCCACGAAAGCAACGCGAGCACCTTCGTCAACGAATCGGTAGACGATCCGACGCCCGATTCCGGAGTTGCCCCCAGTGATCAGCGCCACCTTGCCGTCGACGCCCATGGCCACCTCTCTTCTCTGTTGGCTATGCTCTCGGAGCCTACGGAACGTGTCAACGACTTTGAGACGCTCGACGTTCTAATTGACGTCTTCACGGGCTCGACAGAGATCCCGAACTGCCTCGTCCTCCGGGCTCGGAGGATGCACCTCCGTCAGCAGACCGCCTTCGAGCAGCTCCGCCAGCATGTGTGCGTCACGCCGATCTGTCTTGATCCGGTCCCCCGGCTTGCGCGGGATCAGCGACGGCGCGATGACCTGGCACGGGAGGCCTTGCTCTTGCAGCTCCCGCTGACGCCCGTATCCACACGGCCCCGCCTCATACGCACACAAAATCGCCCCGGGCGCTTCGCGCTTCCACTTCCGAACCAGACGGTTCACCGACCGGCCTTCATGCGGAATCGTTCGCTCATCACAGCCCCCATCGGGGAATCGAACCGACACCGCGATCGTGCGCTTGTGGACATCCATCCCTACGTACGTGGTACCCTCTTCCATGACCGGCTCCTTCGCATGCGGCTCTGCCGTCCCAGACGGCAGCCCGCGATTAGGTTCACACCCGTGAATACCACGGCTGCGAACGGAGTCGGTCGTTCCATAGGGTCTTGAATCAACTATCCTCGCTCGCCGCGATGAACGGTCATGTGCTCGCAACGGCGGAGCTGATCGGAACCTACCAACGGCTCTGAAATCTCGGGTGCTACCCGCGCTCGAAGCCAGCGCGGAGCCCTTTCTCCACTCCTCCGCGCTGGACTGAACCGAATGCCTGCTATCGGACGTGGAAAATTCGCAGCTTGAATCAACTATCCTCTGGCTCGAACTCGGAGGCACTGAACTCGCCTACGTCTGGTGCTTTGCGGAAGCCTCGAGTTACTACCGGAACATGAAAAAACGCCGCGCGCACGGGCTCGCGGACCCGGTGGTCACCAACCGGTTGCTGCTCTGGTCGGGCTACGCGGCAACCGGCATGATCACCGAGTTTCTCTACATGACCGGGGCCGCGATCGCCGGCTCCGAGGGCTCCTACCCGTTCATCTTCGACGCCATCATGATCGTGATGACCACCGCGGGGTCTCTGCTGATCCTTCTCGCATTCTTCCCGCCGCCGGCCTACCTGCGCTGGGTGGCCCGCCGCGCGGCACCCGCTACCGACCGCTGGAGACCGTCAACACCCCATGATCCGTTAGCGCGCGGATTCGCCGCCGTCGATCGGTAGCGACACGCCCGTGATGAACCCCGCCGCATCCGAGGCGAGGAAGCAGGCGGCTTCTGCCACATCGATCGCCGACGCCATCCGGCCCATCGGATTGGATTCACTCGAAAGCCGCTTGCCCTCGTCGTACGGAATGCCGCGCAGCCGATAGTCTTCTTCCATCATCGGGGTGTCCGTGTCGGCGGGGCAGAGCACGTTGATCCGAATCCCATCTGCGGCGTGATCGAGCGCCATCGCCTTCGTGAGCAACACGACCGCCCCCTTGCTCGCGCAGTAGGCGGCTGCCTCGCGCCCGCCGAAGAGCCCCCAGTCCGATGCGATGTGGATGATGTTCCCGCTGCGCTGCTCGACCATCACCCGCAAGGCCGCGCGCGAAACGAAGAAAAGGCCCGTGATGTTGACGTCCATCGTCTCGTGCCACTGCGCGTCAGTGGTTTCCAGCGTCGTGGCGGCGTGCCAGATGCCCGCGCTGTTGATCAGTACATCGAGCCCACCGAATCGATCGCAGGTGGCCCGGACGATCGCTTCGCAGGAGTCGACCTGGCGGACGTCGCCCGCCGTGAAATCCGCGACGCCCCCGGCCTGTTCGATCCGCTTGACGATCGCTGCTCCGCGCGCGGCGTCGCGCCCCGCGAGCATCACCGCCGCGCCGCGCTCGGCGAACAACTTCGCGCACGCCGTACCGATCCCGGAGGTCGCACCCGTCACGAGAACCCTCTTGCCCGCAAGACCGCCGCTCACCTTCCACCTCCAATAGGATTCGCGCGCCGTTGACCCGAAACGGCAAACGCCAATCCTACTTCGATTCGTCGAACTCGGGTCTCGCCTTGCCCCGCTCGAGTGCCGCGTTCAACTCGGGCGATTCGAACGCATCCATTTCGATGCCGCGGCGCCGATTGTAGATGCGCATCGCCCAGTAGAGGATCGGCGCCGGGGCAAACAGCACGCCCGTCGAAACCAGACTCGAATACGCTGAGGTGATCACGAGATAGACGAGCAACAGACAGGGCAAGATCGCGACGGGAATGATCACCGGCCAGCCGCCCGAAATCCTGAAGGGCCCCCGGAGATTCGGGTATTTCCAGCGCAAGATCAGCGGACTCAAAAACGTGAGTGCAAACACCGGCACCGAGACCAGGGCCCCGAGCACGATCAGTTCGATGAAGTCGAACGCAAACACCATTACGCTGAAGAGAACGGCGTGCAAGATGAGCGCGACGAACGGCGTCTGGTGGCGCGGGTGGAGCCGAGCCAGGAATGGGGGCAGCATGCGATCTTTGGCCACCGCGTACACGTAGCGGCCGAGCACGAGCTGCTCGCTGTTATAGAGGCCGATCGCGGCCACCGTGGCCGCGGCCAACATCAGCGCAGCCAACACCGGGCCGCCGATCGCGAGCGCGGCGACATTCAGATGCGCGCCTTCCCAGTTCTGCCAATCGGGCGCGGCCGTCACACCCGCCCAGAGCGAGAGCACATAGACGGCGACCGAGAGTGGCAGAAAGATCGCGAGCATCCTCGGATAGGTGTGCTCCGGCTCGACGATCTCTTCGCTCGCGGTCGCGAGGCCCGCATAACCCGAATAGCTCCAGACCGACCAGACGATCGCGTAATTGAGCGCTGTCCAGGGCGACTGGTCTTCGGGCCAGAGCGGCGTGAACACCGAGAGGCTCATATGCGGCGCGCTCAGCGCGATCAGCGCGATGACGGGAATCAAGATCACCGCCATCAGAACCACCGACAGAAACCCGACTTCTTTGACGCCACGCACGTTCAACCACGCACAGCCCCAGATCACCGCCAACCAGATTGGCGCGCTCAACGCGAGGCTGGGCTCATCGATGAAGGGCTGCAACAGGTATTTCGCGAAGAGAGCTGGGTAGATGACCGCGTCGACCGCCCACGCGAGCCACTCGAGGTAGGTGAAGATGAATGACCCGAACGGCCCGAGGCCCGCGCGGAACCACTGATAGGTGCCACCCTGGACGGGAAGCTCCGACACCAACTCGGCGACGATCAACGCCGAAGGCAGCGCCCAGAGCACGGCCATTGCGATCAGAACCAACGCAAACAGGCCGGGTCCCGCGAGTGGCACGATCTCTTCCAACCCGAAGGGTCCGCTGCAGAGCAGCACGAACATCGTCGCGAAGAGTTTGAGCGGACTGAAACCGCGACGCAGCATTCGGGCTCCGGGTCGCATGCGTCCGGCTCGGCCCCGCTGCGCACGCGCGCGCGGTCCACTCGCAATCGGCTTGCCGGAGCCGAACCCTATCACAGGCTCGCGGTTCGATGTTTTTTTTCAGGGCCGCGCGATCGGCCCATTCGACCGGCGAGAGATCCGCGGGCGCGCGGTCCGGTATGCTCCGCCACCGGATCAGCGCACCCCTCCCCGCGCCGCCCTGACTTGCCAAGAGGCAGACTGTCGTGCGGATCGACCCGGTCCCCCCAGCGCGGAGCCCTTTCTCCACTCCTCCGCGCTGGACTGAACCGAATGCCTGTTATCGGACGTGGAAAATTCGCAGCTTCAATCAACTATCCTCTCAGTTGTGCTTGTCGGGCCGATTGTGCGTGATGACCGCAATCCGTCCGTTGTATTCGAGCAAGATCGTGTCGCTGGGCACGGATATTCCTTTCGCGTGGCGGCGCTTCGCACTCGCTCGGGCAGGCGAAGCCGGCGCGCGGATGCTAGCGGGATTGGCGGCTTCGCCTCAGAAGCTCCACTGCACCTGGATCGGCAGATCGATCTTGCCGAGGTCGCCACCGTACTCGACGGTCATGATGTACGTGCCTTCGGACAGGCCCGTGAACTCCGTATCCCACTCGCCGGCGGTGATCCCGGGCGCCAGCGTCCACGACGACATCATCATGCTGTTCTGGTAGAAGCTCAGCGTCACGTCGAGATTGCCCGTCTGCGCGCTGTCGCCGATGCCGCTCACCGCGACGCGTCCGTTGTCGCCAGCCATGTTGGTCGCGGGCAGCGAGGTGATCGTCAGCGGGACCGTCAGCCGCGTCAGCATGGGAATTGCACCTAGCTGTTCGGGATACAGCGGCCCGCCCGAGACGATCGGCGGCAACGTGACGAGCTGGCCGATCATCGGCGCACCGTCCCGGACGTACCCCTTGATCGCCTTGTGCGACTCCTTGCCGTAGGTCGTGTGGAACTTGGCGAAGTCGCCGCACACGAAGTCCTGGAAGTCGTCGAACGAACCCCAGCCGAACGCGAACATGCCAGCGGGCGCTTCGCCGAACTGCGCGTTCGCGTCGAAGAGCTGGCCCGAGCCGAAGTTGATGACGTCGGCATACGCCGAGAGTCCCGCGCCGCAATACTGCTGACGCATATTGGTGACGGCGCCGTGGAATCCCTGGAAGAGCTCGACGTCGGTGATCGTGCCGTCGCCGTAGTCGACGCCCAAGTCTGCGAGCGTCGTTCGATAGTTCGTGAGGGCGAGCTTCGCATCGATCTTGTAGTCCTTGAGCGACAACTTCACTTGCGCGCCGAACTCCTTCTGGATCGCGCCGTAGTCCGCGCTCACGCTGATCGCGTAGTTATGTGTCAAGTTGGGGCAGATGCCGGTCGTCGAGATGCCGACGTTGGTCGTGCCTACCTGTGCGCCCGTGAAGCCGACCTTCACCGACGTCTCGTTCGAGCCCGACGCGTTGACGATGTTGATGACGCCGGCGTTCGACGAACTCGTCGTGTGGCCAAACGTGCAACCGGCCGCGTTCTTGATCAGCACTTCGACCGTTTCCCCGAGGAAGACGTTGAGCGCGCTGCCACTCACCGGCTTGGCGATCGTGGCAAGCGCCGGTGCCGAAGAGACGAGCACGAGCGCGAAGGCGAGAGCGGATGTAAGGCGAAGCATGATCGGAGCCTCCTGGTCCAGCAGCCATTGGGATGCTTACTCACGGCTGCGCTCTACCCGGAGCGCACGCGAACCGGATCCCGTTTGCGGATCCACCGGTCGACCCAATCAGTTGCACACGCTGACAGCGCCGGCGGCTGTCGAGACCTCGGGTTGCCTGCACACGGGCGCTTGTGGCAGGATGGCGGCATGACGATTCGACGCAGCATCCTGCTCGCCTTGTGTCCGCTGCTCTGCGCCGCGGCGGGCTCGGCACACGCCGCGATGAAGACGTTCAACGCCACCGGCGAGGTGCTGAGCGCGAGCAGCGTGCTCGCGCCGTACGGAGTCCAGAAAGGCTCCGTCGTCCAGATCAGCTGGTCGGTCGAGCTCGCGACGCCACCGTTCTCGGTGTCGGGGCCGCCCGACAACAAGACCGACTACTGCGGTCCGATCAGCTTCATCGTGATCACGATCGGCGACTGGACCGCGGTCAAGGTCGCCCCTGTGATTCTTTGCCAGAACGGCATCTCAGTCGCGGACGACTCCGGGGGAGCCCTCGACCTGCTGCACATCGTCACCCCAGGCAGCGACAACGACCTGGTGCTCCACACGAACTTGCCTGGCGGATTCCTGAATCTGTCGCTCGACTTCTATGGGTTGGGCGGGACAGCGAGCAGCAATCAGAGCCTCGACCAGAACCCGGATCTGTATGACAGCGGTGCCGGCAGCGCGCTCGGACCGGGCGGCGGGGTGTACTTCACGATCGACACCAGCGGCACGGGTGGTGGTGGCGGCGGCCCGGTCAATCCGACCGCGAGCTGCCGGAAGGCCCAGCTGAAGGCCGGCGCGAAGCTGTGCAAGTCGGAGCTCGCGTGCCACGCGAAGTACGAGAAGAA
This sequence comes from uncultured Spirochaetales bacterium, assembly GCA_964494795.1. Classification (GTDB taxonomy): domain Bacteria; phylum Myxococcota_A; class UBA9160; order UBA9160; family SMWR01; genus JACZVU01. The sequence continues at coordinate 35,028 of CAZBSV010000140.1, forward strand.
CCCCGCGGCCGACCCGCTCGGCGACCGTCGCGACCTTTGCCTCGCGAAGGCGTTCGACAAGTTCACGAGCGCGTACGACACGGCTGCGCTGAAGGCCGAGGACAAGTCGCTCGCGTGCGGGACCAGCGCGTCGGCGTCCGAGCCGCTCGAGGCGATCACCGGGCAGATCGACGCCATAGTCGCCGAGGTCGATGCGATCGAGCCGGGCTACGCGCCGCTCGAGAGCGCGTGGCTCAGCGCGGCCGGCGCGGCGTGCTTCGCGGCGGTCGGCGCGCAGTCGGCAAACGCGGGCAAGGCCAACCCTGACAAGCTGGTGGGTGCGCTCGAGAAGGCGGCGCTGAAGCTCGACACGGCGGCGCAGAAGGCGGCGGCGAAGGCCGCGACCAAGGGTGTCGTGTTCGCCCCTCCGCTCGACATCCCGGCGTTCCACGAGGCGGTCGACGACGCGATCGACACCGCCACCTTCGAGCTCGACCAGGACTGAGGGGCCGGCGTCACCGGCGAGCTACTCGACGGCAAACCCTTCGAGGGCTGCGATGCCGTGCGCACGGTTCCCGACATGGATGGCGATAAGCTGCTCGACGTAGAGGAGGCAACGCTCGGAACCGACGCCCTAAACCCGGATACCGACAGGGACGCTTTCGACGCTGGCGAAGGAGTTCTTGTGATGGTCTTACAACCAACTGAAATAGAAAGAGAACTGGAGGCGGCGCCCGGATTCGAACCGGGGATCAGGGCTTTGCAGGCCCATGCCTTACCACTTGGCCACGCCGCCGGGAACTGGGCGGGGCGCCGGAATCGGCGCCGCTGGAGGCATTGGGGTAACGCGTCCCCTGCGGCGCGTCAACTCACTTCTCGGAAAGAGTCTCGGGCTCGGCGGATCCGTCGGGTCGGATGCGGAAGGCGCCGACGAGGTCGTAGCGGTCCCACAGCACGACGCGCTCGACCGACTTGCCGTCCTCAGCGCGGTAGATCCACTTTTCGTTCCACTTCACGCCGTATTCTTCGCTGCTGCGCGGATCGTTGACGCTGCCTTCCTGATCGGTCGGCGCGCCGAGCTGCTTCCAGACCTGGCCGCGGTCGAGGTTCATCGATCGCACTCGCCGCCGATCATGTTGATGAAGTCGAAGGTCGGGATCAGGTCGGCGAGCATCGAGCCCTTGAGCATGCCGTCCATCGGCGCGAGGTTGATGAAGCTCGGCGGTCGGCAGCGCACCTTGACGGGAACCGCGGAGCCGTCCGAGACGAGGTAGAAGCCGAGTTCGCCATTGGCGGATTCGATCGCGAAGTAGGCCTCGCCGGCGGGCACGAGCGGGCCCTCGGTGACGGACTTGAATTGCTGGATGAGTTCTTCCATCCGGTTGAAGACCTTGCCCTTCGCGGGCCAGCGCACGCGCGGATCGTCGACGTCGACCGGCCCGGGGCCGAGCTTCTCGAGCTTTGCGAGGCATTGCTCGACGATCCGCAGGCTCTGCTGCATCTCTTCCACGCAGACGAGGTAGCGGTCGTAGTTGTCGCCGACCTCGCCGATCGGGATGTCGAAATCCAGCTGGTCGTACACCAAGTAGGGTTCGGCCTTGCGCACGTCGAGGCCCACGCCCGCCGAGCGCAGGATCGGGCCGGTCACCGCGTAGCGGATGCAGTCCTGCTTCGAGATCACCCCGGTGCCCTTGAGGCGATCCACGAAGATCCGGTTGCGGGTGATGATCTTGTCGAAGTCTGCGAGCAGCTTGCGGATCCGCGCGATGAAGTCCTTCGCGGTGACCGGGAAGTCGCTCGGCATGCCGTGTTTGACGCCGCCGATCCGGATGTAGTTCGAGGTGACCCGCGCGCCGCAGAGCATCTCGAGCAGGTCCCAGCTGAGCTCGCGCGCCTCGATCCCATACAAGAATGGCGTCATCGCCGCGAGTTCCAGGCAACCGGCCCCGCAGCGCGTGAGGTGGTCGGCGACGCGCGAGAGCTCGCCCGACATCACGCGCAGCCACTGGCAGCGCTCGGGGGTCTCGATGCCCAGCAGTTTTTCCACCGCCATGCAGTAGCCGATGTTCGCGAGCACCGCGGAGTTGTAGTTCAACCGATCGGTGTAGGGGATCGCCTGGTACCAGGTGCCGCTCTCGCACTCCTTCTCGAAACCGCGGTGCAGGTAGCCGACCTGGGTGTCGAGGTTGACGATGGTCTCGCCGTCGAGCTCGATCAGGAACTTGACGGTGCCGTGGGTCGCCGGGTGCGAGGGCCCCATGTTGAGCACCTGGTGCTCGGTGTGGAGATCGCGCTCGAAGTCCTCTTCGAGGATGGCCGGCTCTTCGGGAAATTTCGGCAGGCCGCTGCTCATCGCTCAGTTCCTCGGACCAATTAGCGGCTGACGCCGCTCCTTGGGGTAGTCCTTGCGCAGCGGGTGGCCTTCGAATTCGTCGTAGAGCAGGATGCGCCGCAGGTCCGGATGCCCGCGAAAGCGGATACCGTAGAGGTCGAATACCTCGCGCTCCATCCAGTTCGCGGACGCGTAGAGGTCGGCCACGCTCGCGATCTCGGGCGCGTCTTCTGCGACGCGCGCCTTGACCCGCAGGCGCCCGTTCGTCGTCGTCGAGTAGAAGTGATAGACGACTTCGAAGCGCGGTGTCTCACCCAAGTAATCGACCGCGGTGAGATCCGTGAGCATGTCGAAGCCGAGTTCGTCGCGCAGAAAGCGCAGGGCGTCCTCGATGCGCGCGGCGTCGATCAGCGCAGTCACATCGCCGCGATGCGCGTGGGTGTGCTGCACGGAATCGCGGAATTCGTCGATCAAGCCGCGCAGCGCCGACGATTCAAAGTCTTCCATCAGCTGCGCTCCCCGCCCGCGGTCGCGGTCGCGCGCTCGTACTCTCCGCGCAAGAAGTCGAGCCGACGCTTGAGCAACGCCTCCGGCACGAGCAGCTGCTCTTTGTTGAAGAGCATCGACGCGCGGTCGTAGCTCGAGATCTCGACCTCGCGGCTCATCACGATCGCCTCTTCGGGGCAGGCCTCTTCGCACAGCCCGCAGAACATGCAGCGCGACATGTCGATGTCGAAGGCTTCGGGGTAGCGCTCGATGCGCGCGCCCTTGAGTTCGCCGGGCACGATGCTGATGCAGTCCGTGGGACACGCGAATTCGCACAGCCCGCAGGCCACGCAGCGCGGCTGGCCGTTGTCGAGCTGCACGAGCACCGGCATGCCGCGAAACGCGTCCGGGTAGTCGATGCGCTCTTCGGGGTACTGGACGACGAAGTCCTGGCGGTTCTTGCCGGTCACGAAGCCGCGCAGGTTGCGAAAGAAGTGCCCCGCGGTGACCGCAAGTCCGGCGACGATCATCGGGACGTAGAGCCGCTCGAGCACACCCAACTTTTCGCGGCGTTTGACTTTGATCACCTGTCCCGGCATGGGCCGCAATATAGGCGAATTGAGGATGGAGCCCACCCGCGCAGCGCGGAATTTGGCGACCGCTCAGCGCCAGCGCTTGCTGCAAGCCGCGCCCACGGCCGCGCGCGCGCGGTCCGCGAGGTCGCTGGTCGCTGCGTCGGCGAGTTCGCGCGCGATGGACGTCATCTCGACGAAATCGAGCCCGCAGGGAACGATCGCGTCGAAGCCGCTGAGGTCGAGGTCGACGTTGAGCGCAAAGCCGTGGTAGCTCACCCAGCCGCGAATACCGACGCCGATCGAGGCGATCTTGCGCGGGCGCGCCGCCGCGCATGCGTCGCCGCCGCTGGGCTGCACGAATACGCCCGTATAGCCCGCGAGCGTGTGCGTCGGCACGCCGAGTTCGGCGAGCGCTTCCGCGAGCATCGCCTCGATGCTGCGCAGAAACGCGCGCACGTCGCATTCCTTGCGCGCCGCGAGATCGACGATCAGGTAACCGACCAGCTGCCCGGGCGCGTGGTAGGTGATGTCGCCGCCACGCGAGACGCGGTGCAGCTCGATCCCGCGAGCCGCCAACTCCGCGACATCCGCAAGCAACGTGTCCGAGCGGGCGCCGCGGCCGAGTGTGATCACGCGAGGGTGCTCGAGCAGCAACAGCTTGTCGGCCGCGGCCCCGGCGCGCCGCGCCTCGACGCATTTTTCCTGAAGTTCGAGCGCTTCGCGGTAGGGAACGCTCCCGAGCCACTCGATCGCGAGTTCGCGCGACATGGATTCTCCCGGTCGTTCAAGGCGCCCGCAAATTTCGCGGGGGTTGCCGTGCACTTTGCAGGGCTTGCCGCGCACTTTGCAGTGCTTGCCGTGCACTTTGCAGGTCTTGCCGTGCACTTTGCAGGTCTTGCCGTGCACTTTGCAGGTCTTGCCGTGCACTTTGCTGGTCTCGCCGTGCACTTTGCAGGGCTGGCCGCGCACTTTGCAGG
>CAZBSV010000141.1:0-2235 GCA_964494795.1 uncultured Spirochaetales bacterium
TCAGCAGCGGCAGCGACTACGCGCAGCCGCCCAGCAGCGCGCAGGGGGCGACCCCGTCGAGTAACGCCAACCTCGGAACCCCGGTGGATTCTTCCGCGGGACTCCCGGGTTCGCTACTCGACCTTCAGCCGCGCGAGTTGCGTCTGCGCGTCTTGCCTTTCCGGAAAACTGTGCGACTCGAGGGCAACGCTCAGCTCACTTCGCGCTCCCTCGACGTCACCCGAGGCGGCGAGTGCCATGCCGAGCCAGTAGTGGGCAGTCGGTCGACTCGGCTGCAGCGCGACGGAGCGGCGTAACAACTCTGTGGCCTGCTCGGGGTTTCCGCGCTCGAGCTGCAGCTGGCCCAGTAAATCGAGCGCGTCCGGACCGCCGCGCAGGCGGACCGCGCGTCGCGCGAGCGAGAACGCGCGCTCCGGGTCGCGCGTTCGCAACTGCCGGGCGAGAAGACTCAGCGACTCTGCGTGGATGCGATCGGCGATCAGCAGCGCCTCGAGCCGTCGCTCGAGTTCGGCGCCATCGCCGCCCGCGGCCGCAACCAGCTGAACTGCTTCCCACGCGTAACTGGAAGCGTCCGAATCGGCTCGAGTCGCGCGATCGTAGAGTGCGATCGCGGCGGCGCGCTCACCTCGCTCCGCGCTGAGCGCGGCGAGCGCTGCAAGCGCGGATGCCTGCTCGGGTTCGAGCGCGAGCGCGCGATCGAGCGCTTCTTTTGCGAGGACTTGCTCGCCAGCCGCTCGCAGCGCGACTGCGCGCAGCTCGTGGAAGAGCGCGTGATCCGACGTTGCGGCGATCGCTGCATCCGCCGCGCGGAGGGCCTCGCCCGGCTTGCCGTCAGCGACGAGGTATTCGACGAGCGCGCTGAGCGCGAGGCCGTTGGCCGGTCGCGTGAGATCGAGCTTCGAGTTCCGGATCGATTCGACCGCCGCCCCGGTACTGACGCGGGACGCCTGAATCGCCGCGAGTTCGACGATTAGCGCAGCCCGGTAACTCGGAATCTCTCCGAGACGCCGGACGGCATGATCGAGGCGCCCCTGGTGACCGGTTCGGCTCGCGAATCGGATTGCCTCGAGGAGCGTCTCCGGGTCGTTCGCCTTCTCCCGCCAATAGCGCTCGATGACCACAGACCCCTCTTCATCGCGGCCGAGGGCCTCGAGCAGGCGCAACAGACTCACGAGCGCGTCGCGGTTGCTGGGGTCCGAGCGCAGCGCCTCGGCGTATTCCGTTACCGCGCGGTCGTAGTCGCCGAGTTGTTCGTAAGCCTGCGCGACGAGCCAGCGCGCAACGCTGTTGTCGGGCCAAACCCGAAGTCCCTCTTCGAATGCCTCGATCGCCTCGGCGCCCTTTCCGCGCACCAGCAGCAAGCGTCCGCGCAGCAGATTCGAAATCAACGGTTCGTCGTCGAGGCTCGGGAGCATCTCTTCGGCTTTGGTGTAGTCACCCGCGCGGATCAGCAGATCGACGTACTCGCCAACCACCATCGGCGGCACCTCGCCCATCAGCGCCAAGCCGTTCGACATGGCTTCTGCGGCTCGGCTGAACTCGTTGCGCCGCTCGTAGTAGTCCGCGAGCGTGAACCACGCCTGAAGGTCGTTTTGTCCGTCCTCCGTCGCGGCAAGCAGGATGCGCACGGCTTCTTCGCCTTGCCCCGCGAGCCCGAGCCGGTTTGCGATGGCCTCGATGAACGGCAGGTGGGTGGGCGCGGCTTCGTACGCGCGGCGCAGGACCTCGGTAGCGCGCGCGGGTTTGGAGATCTCGCTGAAGAACTCGACTCCGGGGAAGACGATCATCTCCTCCGCCGGAAATTGTTCCAGGCATTCGTCCCAGATCCGCTCCGCGCCTTCGGCGTCGCCCTTCTCCTTCATGAAGGTCGCGGTCGCGCCGCAAACGCGCGGTTCCCAGTCGTAGCCGCCCTCTAGGTTCTTTGCCGCCTCACTGACCTCGGCGAGCGTCTGCTCCGCGTCTTCGGCGCGGTCGAGACTCAGCAGCGCCACCAGGCGCGAAACCAGCGCGCCGGAATCACCCGGCTTGAGTTCGAGGATGCGGTCGACATCGACGAGGACCTCCTCGTGCTTTCTCGCCTTCGACAGCGCGGCGATGCGCAGTCGCAGCACGTCGACGCGCTCCGGCGCCAGCTCCAGCACCCGGTTCGCCACTTCGACGGCGTCTTCGGGGCTGCCGCCGTCGAGAATCGCCTGAATCAGCAGGAAGCCATCGTCGATCGCGCGCTCGGGGTCC
>CAZBSV010000142.1:0-2169 GCA_964494795.1 uncultured Spirochaetales bacterium
CAAGGACCACTCGGTCTGGGTCCATCGTGTAGAACTCGGTGAGATGTAACCGTTCAGGGGTGGGGTTGAGCGCGAAGTCGGCTCGTGCGACTTCCGGCGCATGACAGCGAAAACCACTGAAGCGTTGCAGATGCAGGTCGAGCAGTTGGTGCGGGAACACTTGGCGGCGCAACGAAAGGCGGCGACGGAAGCGGTTGAGCGCGCGTTCGCGTCTGGAATGCCGATGCGGACTGCTGTCGCAGTGCGGTCAACGACGGGCCGCAGGCGAACGGCCACCGAGTTGGCTGAGCTCACTGAGCGACTGTGCGAGTCGGTTCGTGCGAATCCTGGCGAGATGATGAGGACCATCGCCGCACAAATCGGGGAGAAACCTCCGGCGCTGAATCGGCCGATGCTTCATCTCAAGAGCACCGGCCGGGTGCGCAGTGTCGGAGAGCGTAATTTCACTCGGTACTTTCCGATGGCTGCGTCGAAATCCGCGTAGCTCGACGGTCAGGCAGTGCCGACCGCGAACAGCGACGGCGCCGCCGCACCATTGCGCGCCTCCGTACAGCACACGGTCAAGAACGCGAGCACGTTCTTGTTCTGCTTGCGTGCCGTGTGCGCGACGGTCATCACTCGTTCGGCGAAAAGGTTGCCGCGCTCACTCTGCGCGCCGAAGCAACGCTTTCGCCAGAGGACGAAGGCGCGTAGCTCGCGCTCGGCGTGGTTGTTCGTTGGCTCGACGTCGTCGCGGTCCACGAAAGTCCACAGGGCCTCTTTGTGCTCGAGGATGTCAGCGCAGGCGCCTGACACCTCTTTGAGGTTGGCGGCGACCACGCGCGCCAAGCAGGACTCGAGTTGGGCGCGCACGGGCACCATCCAGGCGAGGAACGTCGCGCGGTCGAGCTTGCCCGCCCGGACATCCTGCCAGTAGCCGAAAATCAACGCGGTGTAGTCGAGCAGTTCCTGCCCGAGCTTCTGCGCCGGGCCATCGCGCTCGGAGAACGAAACGAACTTGCGCAACAGATGCGCCCAACAGATTTGACGGCGGCTCATCGACCAGAACGAGAAGACGGTGGCGCGGTCGCTCACCAGGATGCCCTTGCAAGCTCCGAAGATGGGCTTCACCGACACCGCGCTGCCGTTGACGAGAATTTTGAAAACCGTCACCACCTTCGTCGCGATGGTCCACAGCGAGCGCAGCTTGCCGCCCTGCAACCAGCTCGTCGCATCGGCGTGCTTCACCGTGGCGTCGTCGAGCCTTGACCAGGCTTCCGTTACCGCTGGCTCGATGGCGTTGCTGACGCGGGCTTCGACAGCGCTCACTGCCCCGAGCGAAATCCGCACACCAAGGACGTCGTGAAGCAGCGTCACCGTGCGCCTGCGGCTCAAGTGGTAGACGCCCGTCAGCAGCGCGATGAGGGCCATCAGTCGCGGCCCGAAGGGTGATGCGGGGACGACGCCCTCGACCTTCGCGAAAGTGGTGTAGCCGCAAGCGCAGGTCACGCCATTGTCGCGGAACTCGGTTGTGTGCGGGCGAATGGGCGGAAGCTCGGTCACCTGGTAGCGCATCGCGTCCTCGTCGCGAACCTGCGGCAGCGGCGCCCAGCAGCTCTCGCACTCGGTGGGGTACAGCTCGACGACGCGGTCGACTTCGTCTGCGGGAAGCAGCTCCCTCTTGCTCCCACCATGGCCCGGCTGGCCGCCACGTTTCCGCTTCGGCTGTCCCTCGCCCGTGCTCTTGTCGGACGTTCCCCGGCCGCCAGGTCCATCGCTCGACGGCGGCAGGTGAGAGTTTCCCGAGTTCCGGCCAAGTTGCTCTTTGAGAGAAATCACCAGCTGGGTGAGTTCCTCGACCTTGCGCTCAAGCTCGGCGGTGCGCGCGTTCCCGGCTACGACCCGCGCCTCGAACTCGCCGAGCCGAGCATCTCTTTCGGCGACCTGTGCCTCAAGCTCGGTGATGCGCTGGTCCCGTGGGTCCACCGGCCAGCGTTGATCACAACGACAGGGGTCACGTCGATCGTTTTATTTTCGGCGCCGCTAAGCGATCGAAATCAGACGACCAGCACTACCCCTGAACCGTTACAAGTCATAAGGGTAGGAAGGAGCGTCGGCTCCAAAATCGCGCACCTGACAGGACGAAGACAATCGGGGAAAGGCAGTCAGCCCGGACGAGTGAGCCCTCAT
>CAZBSV010000143.1:0-1519 GCA_964494795.1 uncultured Spirochaetales bacterium
GTTGAACAAACCGCGCGCACAGCGCGCGGGGACTTCGGTATCGTTAGTCTTTAGCAGAGTAGTCCCACCCCGCTCGATCGCAACCCGGTCCCGGACGAGCCATGCGTGTCGGTCACCTTGCAGGAGGTGTTCCGCCTCGGCTTCGCGCAGCATGCGCGCACGCGCAGGCTTCCGCTGCACCTGTACCGAGCAGCGCGTGCGATTCTCGGATGCCGCACCGCCGCGATGGGCAGCCACCTGCGGGGCTGCCCGGAAGGCCACGAGATCCAGGTCCACTACAACTCGTGCCGGCATCGAGCCTGCCCGCAGTGCGCGCGGCCGCGGGTCGATCGCTGGCTCGATGCGCGGCGCCAGCAGCTGCTCGCCTGCGACCACTACCACGTCGTCTTCACCCTCCCGCACGAGCTCGAGCCGCTGTGGCACGCGAATCGCCAGCGCATGATCGATCACCTGTTCCGCGCAGTGCGCGACACCCTGCTCGAGCTGCTCGAGGACCCGAAATACCTGGGAGCGCGCCCGGGAGTGCTCGCGACGCTGCACACCTGGGGTCGAACGCTGAGCTTTCATCCCCACCTCCATGTCCTGGTCACCGGAGGCGGCGCTTCACCGGAAGGATGGAAGTCCGTCCGCAACGGCTACCTGCTGCCGGTCCGCGTGGTCCGGGCGCTGTTCCGGGGCAAGCTCTTGGCTGCGTTGCGAGAGGACGTCGCGCGTGAGCGACTCGTGCTGCCAGCCGACCGCTCGCGTGCCTGGATCGAGAATCTGCTGCGCCGGATGCAGCAGCGCACTTGGAACGTGCGCATCCAGGAGCGCTACACCCACACACGTGGAGTCCTGCTCTACCTCGGGCGCTATTTGCGCGGCGGGCCGATCAGCAATCGCCGACTGCTGGCTGCGAGCAAAGATCGCGTGGTGTTTGCCTACACCGACCACCGAGACGCAAAGAGCAAGGTCATGGCGCTGCCCATGGAGCAGTTCCTGCAGCGCCTGCTCTGGCACGTGCCCGAGCCGGGTCGCCATGTCGTGCGCTATTTCGGCCTGTACGCGCGCGACCAGGCCGCTGCGCGGGAGGCGTGTCGGGCCGAGCTCTCGGCGCTGCCCGACGCGAAGCCTTCCGCCGTTGCAGCGCCCTCTGCGCCTTGGATCTCGGCCCCGAGCTGCTCGGTCTGCGGGCGACCGCTGATCGTGCTCGCGATCTGGCACGCCGGTCGCGCCCCTCCGCATGCCCAAGCCTCGTAAGCGGATCCTCGTCGTGCGTCCTGGGGCCCCGCGTGTGTCCACCGATCGCTGCGGAACCCCCCGACCCCGCGTTCCGGCAGCGCAGCCCGCGAGACTTCGGCCCGGCCCTCTCTCGCGAAACCCGGCAGCTCCCTCGGCACACCCCGCTTCGCGTGCCGCTCCCTCCCCCTAATTTCCCCATCGAGGGCGGTTGTTCAACCCGCCGCTGAAGCTGGCGGCCGCGGTCCTCCGCCTCGCGGGCTGCCTGCGCCTGGTCGGGTCGTGGTAGCATCACGCGCGG
>CAZBSV010000144.1:0-10004 GCA_964494795.1 uncultured Spirochaetales bacterium
GATCCGGATGGAACGCTCCGCATCGCGACGGCCCACGGGTGGTTGCTCCCACGCAGCTTGCAGCGCCAGGGGAAGAAAGCTCTGGACGTGCGCACATTCTTGCGCGGCAGACCCATTCCCGATGGTAGGCGCTTCGGCGGCTGGTAGGCGCTTGGGCTGAACGTCCGCGCGCCGTCGATCCGACGAAATGAGAGCTGGATCACGAACATCCCGTTGCGTCTGTCCGACGGACGGATCCGTCCAGATTCCGCGGCATCGTCGGAATTGCGGGCTAAACTCCCGTGGTGAATCAACCGACCGACATCGCGACCAACGGATCACGAGGGATCGCCGAGAGCGCGCCCAATGCCTGACAGATCCGGACGCGAGACGACGACACGCGCGCACCGCGGACGCCCCAACGGACCCGCCAGCAGCGACCGTCGGAGAACGTCGGCCCCCACCCACAGTCGACTGCTCGCGCTCCGCGTGCTCGAGCGCGTATCGAGTGCGGGCGCCTACGCGGACCTGCTGCTGCATTCCGAGCTCGGACGCAGCAGTCTCAACGCCCCGGATCGCGCCTTCGCGACAGACCTCGTCTACGGAACGCTCCGCTGGCGCGGGCGGATCAACTACTACCTGAGTCACTTCGTCGACCAGGATCTCGCGAAACTCGAGCCGCTCGTAGCGACCACGCTGCAACTCGGCGCCTACCAGCTGCTGTTCGCCAAACGCGTACCCGCCACCGCGGCGGTCGATCAGTCCGTGCGCTGCATCCGCGCCGCGGGCATGAATCGAGCCACCGGATTGGTCAACGCAGTGTTGCGTCGGCTGTCGCTCGAGCAACACAAAGTCGCGCTGCCTTCGATCGACGACGATCCCGTCGGGCATCTGACCCACGCGCTCTCTCTGCCGATGTGGCTCGCCGAGCGCTGGATCGAGCGCTGCGGGATCGAAGGCGCGACCGCGCTCGCGGCGTCCTGCAACCGACAGCCGCCGCTGACGATTCGCACGAACCCCTTGCGGGGTGACGCGCGCGACCTGCTGCGCGACGTGCGCGACAACTTTCCCGACGCGGCCGCCTGCCGATTCGCGAGGGGCGGAATCGTGCTCGGCCGCAAGGGGAATCCGGCCCGCGACACGGCGTTTCTGGCCGGGCGTTTCAGCGTACAAGACGAGGCGTCCCAGCTCGTGGTCGCGCTGCTCGACCCGCAGCCCGGCGAGCGGATCCTCGATCTCTGCGCGGCACCGGGCGGGAAGACGACGGCCATCGCGGAGCGGGTGGGACCATCGGGCTGCGTCGTTGCGGTCGATCAACACAGCCGCAGGCTCGGACTCGTGGAACGCGCGGCTCGGCGGCTCGGACTCGAGGGTATTCAAACGGTCACCCGCGACGCGACGCGCCCGCTCACGGACCTAGCACCCGAGGGCGGATTCGACCGGATCCTGGTGGACGCGCCGTGCACGGGCCTCGGCACGCTCCGCCGCAATCCCGACGCCAAATGGCGGGTTCGCCCAGGGGATCCCGCGCGGCTCGCCGAGGTCCAGCGGGCGCTGATCGGCAATGCGGCTTCCGTATTGAGGCCAGGTGGCGCGCTCGTCTACAGTGTTTGCACGGTGGTCGCGGAAGAGAACGAGGAAATCGCGGAGGATTTCCTGCGCAAATCGAGAGGCTTCGCGCCGATTTCGGCTGCGGCGGTGCCGGACGAGGTCGCGAACATGGTCGATGCGGATGGAGTCCTGCGAACCTTTCCGCACGTTCACGATACCGACGGCTTCTTCGCCGCACGCTTCGAGCGGCGGACATGACGAACCAGCAAACCGTGATCGCAGCTTCGATCCTCGCATGCGACTTCGGGCGGCTCTTCGACGAGGTTCAGGCCGTCGCGGATGCGGGCGCCGATTGGATTCACGTCGATGTCATGGATGGACACTTCGTGCCGAACATCACGATCGGACCGCAGATCGTCGAAGCGGTCCGCAACGCGACCGAGCTTCCGCTGGACGTGCACCTGATGATCGAACGACCGGAGCGCTTCATCGAATCCTTCGTCAAGGCCGGCGCAACGACCGTCGGAGTCCACGCTGAAACGTGCCCCCACCTGCACCGCACGATCGCGCAGATCCGGGAAGCGGGTGCGCGCGCATCGGTCACCCTCAACCCGGGAACGCCAGCCAATGCGGTCGAGGCCGTCCTCGGAGACGTCGACCAGGTTCTCGTGATGACCGTCAATCCCGGCTTTGGGGGCCAGCGATTCATCGCCGGAATGCTGCCGAAGATCGAGACGCTTCGGGGCTGGATTCGAGACCGCGGGCTCGCCGTCACGCTCGAAGTCGACGGTGGAATCGGCGTGGAAACGATCGCGCACGCGGCCCGGGCCGGCGCCAACGCGTTCGTCGCGGGGACCGCGATCTTCGGCGCGCCCAACTACAGAGAATCGATCGCCGCCCTTCGACAGGCCGCTTCGAGTTAGGTACCCACCGGCTGGCCGGCGGCATGCTGGCCCTCGGGCGCTCGGTGGTCCGAGCGCGCGAGAGCAGGCATACTCACCGCGCTTTTCGTGGATTTGGTTACGGGGCGTAGCGCAGCTTGGTAGCGCGCTTCGTTCGGGACGAAGAGGTCGCTGGTTCGAATCCAGTCGCCCCGACCAGATTCCCCCGCCTCACCTGCAACCCCCCCAACACCCCCGGGCGGAATACGGCTCCGCGCGCTTCACGCATGCGCAGCTGCCGCGATCAACGGCCGCTGCCGCGCAGCCAGATGCGCAACTCGTGGGTTGACTCTCTGATTCGCCACCGAAACTCGGCGATTCGGAGAACGCATGCATGCATATTCGTCGACCGTCTCACGAGCATCGGGAACGCGCAGCGCGCGCGCAAAAGCATTTCATTCGAAATTCAGCTTGGAATGCTTCGTTGACATCCGGATTGTCGGGTGTCAGGATGCTCGTCGCTCCGACGGCGTGTGCGCCCGTGCGTAACACGCCCGTTTTCTCCGACGGTAACTCCGACGTCAACTCCGACGTCAACTCCGACGTCAATGGTGGATACGAGCAGATGGCGATCTTCGACATACCCGGTGACGACCTCAATCGATCCGAACTTGCGTGGGAACTGGTCGAGCTGTTCGGCGAACTACCGAACGAACAGATCAACGAAGTTCTTGCGAAAAATGTCCCAATGGAAACGCTCGAATTCTTCGCATCGTATGCGGAAGATTTCGGAAAATCAGAGCGAATCGAGGGCAACACGCTGAAGCGCCTGCCGAACCTGCTGCTTCTCGGCTACCTGCTGCGGATCCTCGAAGACCGCCTGATCGACGGCGAGAGCGTCGAAGGCTGAGCGTCAGCCGTAGCGCACCACGAGACGCCTGAGATTCACGGCGTTGATTCCGACGTGCGCCACGACGGGCGCCACCAGGTTTCCCGTCCACTCGAACAACGCGCCGAGCACCAGACCCGCGCCGAGCGCGAAGCCCGTCCAGGGCAGCAGGTCTCGTCGGGGCGCGAAATGGACCAAAGCGAAGACCAGGCTCGCGAGCAGCCATCCAAGAGCGGGTTGAAGCAAGCCGCGGAAGAAGAATTCTTCGGCGACACCGCTCGCAACCGCGAGCGCGATGCAATCGGAAAGCGACCGTTTGCCGAGCAGCCCGGCGAGCGCGCGCCCCAGCGCGTCACCCCAGCGCGTTCGCTCCGTGACTGCGCGCGACAGCGCGATCGTCGCGAGCGCGACCAGCAGACCCCATGCAATGTCGGACAGCGGATCGACTCCCCGCTCGGCGGCGACCTGGGAGGCGTAGAAGACCGGGCGATCGCTCCAGCTCGCCCCCGCCAGCGCCAGCGCGAACAGCGCTCCATAGAGGAGCAACGCCGGTTTGAGGATGGGAACACCGCCTCCCCCAGGGGCGAAGCGCTGAGAGTCTCGAATCTCTCCGGGTCGGGGGTCCAATCAGCGTGCCTCGTTGCAGGAGCCCCTGCTGGCGGGTAGTTTGGGGTGAAGCCGGCGCCTCCCGAGGAGGCGTCGGATTTTCGTATTCGGGTCGGATTGTAACCGGTCATTCGAACGCAGAGGCGACCAGGGTCCATGTCCGATCGCATCCCGATGACGCCGGGCGGCTACGCGAAGCTCGAGGAAGAGCTGAAGCAGCTCAAGACCGTCGAGCGGCGGAAGATCTCGCACGAGATCGAGATCGCCCGCGCGCACGGCGACATCTCCGAAAACGCCGAGTTTCACGCCGCCAAGGAGAGACAGAGCCACATCGAGGGCCGAATCCGCATCGTCGAAGACAAGCTGGCACGCGCTCAGGTGATCGAAACCGGCGGGATTACCCCCGATACCGTCCGCTTCGGGGTTACAGTAGTGCTATCCGACAACGACACGGGGGAGGAAGTCCAATACACGATCACGGGCGAAGACGAATCCGACGTCTCGGCCGGGTTGATCTCGGTGGCATCCCCGGTGGCGCGCGCTCTGCTCGGCAAGAGCGTGGGAGACGAAGTCGCGGTCCGCGTGCCCAAGGGCAATCGATCGTTCGAGGTTTTGGATATTCGCTTCGACTAGGAGTTCGCGCGCTCCCCTGTCACGCGAACTCCTAGTCGAAGCGAGAGTACCCAACTAGTCCGCGGCGACATGTCCGGCCCCCCGGCAGAAGCACTCGAGTCCGCTATCGGGGGGCGGCGTGCAGTTCGCGCGAGCACGAGGCTCTCCGATTGCGATCCCTCCAGATCAAGTTCAGCGCGCTGGTCATCACGCTGCTCGTCGTAGCGTCGGTCGGCCTCGCGCTGATCGCGACAGAACACGAGCGCAGCGCGCTCGAGAGCGAGGTCGAAAAACGCGGGCGCGCTGTCGCCAAGCACCTCGCCGGCGCCGCCAAGGAACCCATGCTGAGTGTCGAGCACGGTGACTTCGCGCCCGAATTGACGCTCGAACAACTCGTCGAAGATGTCGGCACGGGCGAAGGCGTCGTGGCGGTGCGCTTGTTGGATCGCGAAGGGCGGGTCGCCGCTTCACTGGCTACCGATGAGCGCGACGCCATCTTCGCGCCGCGGACCGGGGCTGCTGACGATCCGGCAGACGCGATTTCGGTTTCGAGGACGGCAGCGCGACTATTGGTCGCCGCCCCCATCGTGTACAGCGGCGTGCGGGTAGGGGAAGCCCACGTCGATTTTGATCTGACCGTGCTGATC
Source organism: uncultured Spirochaetales bacterium (assembly GCA_964494795.1). Lineage (GTDB taxonomy): Bacteria > Myxococcota_A > UBA9160 > UBA9160 > SMWR01 > JACZVU01. Next base: position 5,166 of record CAZBSV010000144.1, read on the forward strand.
GACCCCATCGTGCGCAGTAACACCGAACAACTGACCGCGGCCGCGGCCGCGGTGGTGGTGTTCGGCGTGCTCGCGGGGATCGCGTTCGTGGCCCTACTCGTGGGCCCACTGCGCCGGCTCCGGATCGGAGTCGAACAACTGAGCGCGGGAAATCTCTCGATTCGAGTTCCGCCGACGTCACGCGACGAGGTGGGCGAACTCACCCGCGCGTTCAACGAGATGGGCGACTCGATCCAGCAAAAAGAGCGCATCCAGCGCGCGTTTGGCCGCTACGTGAGTGACTACGTGTTGAATCAACTGCTCGAAGGCACCGACGACACACCGCAGAGCGGTATCGAGCGAGAGGTCACGGTGCTGTTCGTGGACATCCGCCGCTTCACGCATCTCGCGGAAGGTCTGCAGGCGCCACGGGTCGTTTCCCTGTTGAACGAAATCTTCCAACTGGTCACGGATCGCATCCTCGACCACGGCGGGACGGTCGACAAATTCATCGGCGACTCGGTGATGGCTTATTTCGGCGCGCCGATCCCCATTCCGAATCACACGATCAAAGCGGTGTCTGCGGCGATTGAAATCCGAAACGCGATCGCCACGCGAAACCAACAGATCAAGGACGAGAACACGCCCGAACGATTGCCGGTCGAGCTCGGCATCGGAGTCCACACCGGGCCCGTCGTGGTCGGTAACATCGGGTCGGATCACCGAACGGACTTCACCGCAATCGGCGACCCCGTGAACGTCGCCCATCGACTCGAAAAACTGGCAAGGCCGGGCGAGATCCTCGTGTCGGAAGCCGTCCAGCGTCGGGTGCGGGGCGCGATCTCGATGCAGTTCGAGGGAGAGCGACAGCTCTCGGGAAGAGAAGAGCCCGTCCACGTCTACTCGATCCACGCCGACGCGAAGGCGATCTCCCCGGCGGATTCGACCGCTCGACCGAGCCTGGCTCTCTCGCCGGAATCGAGGTTGCGATCGTGAAGCGGCTCACCGTCGCGCTGCTCGCTCTGGCATGCGCGGGTTGCCAAACGCCGCTCACCGCGGGTGAGCGCCTGTATCGCGAAGGCGATCGCCTCGCAGCGCTCGAAACCTGGCGGGCCATTGCCGAAAACGACACCGGTTACGCCAAGGCCCAGGAGCGCATCGAAGTCGTCGAAGAGGAATTTCAGCAGCTCGTCGTGCGTTACAAGCAGCGCGCGCGCTACTTCGAAGGCAAGGATCGCTTGGCAGAGTCCATCATCAACTATCGACTCGCACTCAAACTTCAACCCGACGATGCCGAGACGCTCTCCCACGTGCAGGAGCTCGCCAGAACGGTCGTCCGCGAGAGACACGAGTTGAGAGCCGAATACCGTCGAGCGCTCGAAGACGGCTCTCTCGCACGGGCGGGCGAGCACCTCGAGCGGTTGCGCGTTCTCGATCCCTTCGACCCCGAACTCCAGGCCGATGAGCGCCAACTCGGCGAGGGAATGCAGCAATCGATCGCGCAGCTGCTCGCAGCCGGTCGACGCGGCTTCAGCGACGGGAACCACGCGGCCGCCGAGCGAGCCTTCTCGTCGGTACTCGAAGTGGATCCGGAAAACGAATCGGCGCGAGGCTATCTGTCCTACATCGAAGCGATCCGGCGCGAGAGCCAAGCTGCCGGCAAGGAACCCGCGAACTTCGAGCCGCCGCAGGCGTTCGCGTCCGACGCGGAGATTCGCGCCGAGGGATTCCACCAGAATGCGCTCGCCGCAGAAGCCGCGGGAGATTCCTACACGGCGATCCGCTACGACCTGCAGGCGCTCGACGCATTTTCGGATCACGCCGGCGCGCGCGAGCACCTGTCGGAAACCCGCCAGGGGCTTGCACCGCAGGTGAACGCGTTGATCAAAGAGGGTCGAACCCACTTCCGAAACGAAGACCTCCAATCCGCACTCGATTCCTGGCGGCGCGCCCTGCTCGTCGACCCTGCAAACGAACGCGCGCGCGCGTACGCGGCGCGCGCGTTGCGCGAACTCGAGAACCTGGAGCGATTGCGATCCGAACCCGAAGTCGCGAGCGGGGAGCGCTGATTCATGCGGGGTCTGCGCAAGCACCGGGGCAGCTTCGCGATCGCGCTGGGACTCTTGCTGTCGGGCTGCGCGACGGACTTCCCGTGGCTACCGAGTGCGGCGCGCGAAACCGCGCCGGGGGTTGCAGAGCTCGGCAGCGAATCCGCCGATCTCCAGGCGCCCGAAGGTTTGCACGCGACCAGCGGAGAACTGCGCACAGTTCCGCTGAAATGGGAGCCGGTCCTCGTGGGCGACGTCGGTGGCTACTGGGTGGAGCGCGCATCGGAGCGCGACGGATCGTTCGAGCCGCTGGCAAGAGTGACCGGGCAACTCGCGACGACCTACCTCGACCGGGAAACCATTCCGCCGGATCCGCCCATGTCGGCCGAGCCCGAGGGCGACTCGATCCGCGGCGAAGCGGAGCCCGTTTTCGACGGAATCACCTGGTTCTATCGAGTCCGCGCCTACTCGCCGGACGGCCAATTCAGCTCCCCGGCGTCGAGCCCCGCTGTGGCAACCACGGCTCTACGACCGGGAGCCGTGGATGATCTTCGCGCCTATAGCCGACAGCCGCGCGTAGTTCCGCTGAGTTGGCGCGCGGCAGACGACTCCGACGTGATTGGATATCGCGTTGAGCGCAGCCCGACCGCGCGCGGCCCTTTTGAACTGCGCGCACAGATCGACGGGCGACACGAGACGGTCTACGTCGACCGCGGCCTGGGAGATCTTCGCGTCTTCTACTATCGCGTGATCGCAGTCAACGCAGCAGGCGGCTACGGCGTCGCCACCGAGCCCGTGCGCGCCGTCACCAAACCCGAACCGCTTCCGCCGATCGGGTTGCGCAGCGTCGGCCAGCGCCTCGGTGCCAACGAGCTGGCGTGGGATCGCAACGTCGAGGAGGACATCGTTGGGTATCGGCTGTTCCGCAGCCTCGAGGGCGAGGACACTTCCACGCGGATTGCAGATCTGGCTACGGATGAAACCACGGCAGCCGATGATGCGGTCGCCGCCGGAGAGCGGGTCTCGTACACGGTCATCGCAATCGACCGCGACGGCCTCGAAAGCGATCCCGCCGATGCGATACAGGTCGCAAGCGAAGACTACGGGTTGTCGGCGACGGCTCGCTCCGACGGCGTCTATCTCGAGTGGAAGGATCGGACCGAGGAGGGATTCCGCGGCGGCCACGTCTTCAGGACCGCGCTGCTGCAGAACAAAAATCTCGGATTCTCAGCCGGGAACAGCTTCGTCGACACGGATGCCCGAGCGGGCGCGACCTATCGCTATACGGTCGTTCTCGAGCGAATCGATCAGGGTCTGGCGCCTCGATCATCGCCGGTCGAGATCTCGATTCCCAAACCCGCGGTCGATTGATTTTCGGGGTCCCTCCCCTAGAATCCGAGCCCTTGAGCAATCCCCGGTAGCTCAGTTGGTAGAGCGGGCGGCTGTTAACCGCCAGGTCGTAGGTTCGAGTCCTACCCGGGGAGCCACCTACTTCAGCGCCGGGCAACGGGAGTGAAGCGCCCGACGCCGGCCGGTCAGGAGCCCGCTCTGAGCAATTGCACACGACCACTGCCGGGTTCGGCTCGGCGTGGCGCCTGGCGCGCCGCGGTTCGACTCGCGGCAGCCGCGCTGACGGCGGTTTCGGCCGCGTCCGCGCTGGCCCAGGAGGTGTGGGTGGCGGAAAAGCAAGTCACCTTGACGCTCCGCACGGGAGCCGGCACGCAATATCGGATCATCGGCACGCTCACGACCGGCGACGTGGCGACGATCCTGACCCGCGAGGAAGGTTGGACGAAAGTTCGAACCGCGGATGGCAAGGAGGGCTGGGTCACCTCCGGATTCATGCAGGCCGAACCGCCCGCGCGCATCGACGTCGAGCGCCTCGAGCGCGACGCAGAGGATCTGCGTCAACAAGTTGCCGAGCTCTCGAAGAAGACTGTCGAGCTGCGCACCACCAACGACACACTCGAGGGCGACGACGACGCGGAACGGCTCGAGATCGACCGACTCACCCGTGAGAATTTCGAACTGCGCGCGGGCGCCCGCTGGCCCGAGTGGATGACCGGCGCTGGCATCGTCCTCGTGGGGATGGCGCTCGGTGCGCTGCTGGGTCGAAGCTCGGGACGCAGACGGCAGCAGCGCGTGCGGCTCTAGGCCCGCGCAGTTACCAGTTCGGAATCGACCGAATCTCCACCAGCCGCCCGCGCAGTTGCGAGTTCGGAATCGACCGAATCTCCACCAGCGGGGGCCCAGTTAGCCTGGTCGTTTTTGGAAGGGCGATCTCTGTCGCGCGGTGATTTGCGGGACGGTCTTAAAGAGCGGGAGACGGGAGGGGATCCCGCTCGAACCCCACGTCGCGCAATCCCCTCCCGTCGCCCGCTCCTTGCCAAAGTTTTCGTCGAATCCAAGAAACCCCATCGTGCACCTGCCGACGCCAACCTCATGATCCAGCCGCCGGGTACGAGGGGGAGGGGCCATCGGGCGACATGGTGTTTGAGCCCGATGGCCCCTCCCCCTCGCACCCGCGCACTCCTCTCTCCAATTCGAAAGCACGCCGATCCGAGCTGTCAAAGTTGTTGGGTGTGCGGGATGTGATTTGCGAAATGGTCGTAGGGACCGGGAGACGGGAGGGGATCCCGCTCGAACCCCACGTCGCGCAATCCCCTCCCGTCTCCCGCTCCTTGCGTAAGTCTTCTTCAGATCCAAGAGAAACAATCGTGCACCCGCCGACACCAACCTCATCATCCAGCCGCCGGGTACGAGGGGGAGGGGCCATCGGGCGACATGGTGTTTGAGCCCGATGGCCCCTCCC
>CAZBSV010000145.1:0-10259 GCA_964494795.1 uncultured Spirochaetales bacterium
TCCTCAACAGATCTATCGGTCGGGATCCGAGACAACCCCGAGTCATCGGGATCCGAGACAACCCCGAGTCATCGGGATCCGAGACAACCCCGAGTCATCGGAATGCGCGACAACCCCTAGTCAACAGGGGGCGTATCGGACGCCGGATGGCTCGCGTTGAGGGGATTCCCCTTGATGGGAGCGCACAGATGTGGACTCAGAGCAGCTCTTGCTGGCTGCCCGGGCCGTCAGGCAGCGGAACGCCAAAATATTCCCTCGCGAGACGCGTGGCGACCCGTCCGCGCGGGGTCCGACTCAAGAAACCCTGGTGGATCAGATAGGGCTCCACGACGTCCTCGAGCGTCCCGCGATCCTCGCCGACCGCCGCGGCGAGCGTCTCGATTCCGACCGGCCCTCCGTCGAACTTCTCGAGCAGGGTTCGAACCAGCAGCCGGTCCAGGCCGTCGAAACCCGAATCGTCCACGTCGAGGCGCTCGAGCGCGTAGCGGGCTCGCTTGCGATCGATCGCACTGCCCTGCCCCTCCGCCACCTCCGAGAAATCGCGCACCCGACGCAACAAGCGGTTGGCGATCCGCGGCGTACCGCGTGAACGCCCGGCGATTTCCGCGCAGGCGCCATCCTCGAGATCGACGCCGAACACCCGCGCGCTGCGCGCCAGAATGCGCTCGAGATCCGGCGCGGGGTAGTACTCGAGACGCGCCGACCAGCCAAATCGGTCGCGCAGCGGCGAACTCAACAAGCCGGCGCGGGTCGTCGCGCCGATCAAGGTGAAGCGCGGCAGATCAAGGCGAATCGACTGGGCGCCCGCACCCTGTCCGATCACGATGTCGAGTTTGAAATCCTCCATCGCCGGGTAGAGGATCTCTTCGATCGAGGCAGACAGTCGGTGAATCTCGTCGATGAAGAGCACTTCCTCCGGCTGGAGGTTCGAGAGCAGCGCGGCCAGATCTCCGGGTCTCTCGATCGCCGGACCGCTTGTCACGCGAATCGAAGCACCCATCTCGTGGGCGACGACGTGGGCGAGCGAGGTCTTACCCAGGCCCGGCGGGCCGTGAAAGAGCACGTGGTCGAGCACCTCGTTCCGGTCGCGCGCCGCGCGGATGAACACCGCGAGGTTTTCGCGCAACCGATCCTGGCCCACCATCTCGTCGAGTGTGGCCGGCCGGAGTCGGACCTCGAGCGCCTCTTCACCGGGCAGCGTCGCGCGGGAAAGCGGTCCGACGTCGTCGCGTGCAAAGCTCATTTCATCAACACCCGCAGCGAACCTCGAACGAGTCCCTCGAGGGTGGGATCACCGCCTTCCGCCTCAGCTGCTCTCGTCAGCGCTCGATCGGCCTGCTGCTTGGAGTAGCCGAGATTGAGCAGCGCCGACAACGCCTGCCCCAGAGAGGTCGTCGACGGATCGTCGCCAGCGAGCGGCCGCTCCAATTCTCCCGCAGCAGCCAGCGATGCTGCAAGATCTCCGGTCCGATCGCGGAGTTCCAGCAGAATACGCTCCGCCAGCTTGGTTCCGACACCGGGCGCCGCCCGGAGAACCGCGACCTTCCCGAATTGAATGGCTTCGAACAACTCCGCGGGTGAGATTCCGGAGAGCATCGTCTGGGCGAGCTTGGGCCCGACCCGATTGGCGCGGAGCAGGAGCGTAAACGCCGCTCGTTCGCTCTCGCTGAGAAAGCCAAACAACTGGATTGCGCCCTCACGCGCGTGGGTGTAGACGCGAAACACGACGGTTTCGCCCTCCTCGGGGAGCTCGGTGAAGGTCGACAGCGGAATGTTGACCTCATAGCCGACGCCGCCAACGTCCACGATGACACAGGTGGGCTTTACGTCGCGCAACACCCCCTCGAGTCGCGCGATCACGGCGCCCGCCTCGCACGCAACGCCGCGTGCCTCGCAGGTGCGCGCGCTGCTTGGACCAGCGCTCCGAGTCGGCCGGCATGCGCGTGGCAGATCGCAGCTGCGAGGGCGTCCGCGGCATCCCGTGCGGGCGCGCGATCTAGATCGAGCAACCGACGCACCATGTGCTGTACCTGGATCTTGCCGGCCCGTCCGCTTCCGGTTACCGCGAGCTTGATGCGCGATGCCGAGTATTCGACGACGGTTCTGTCGCTCGCGCCCACCGCTGCCAACGCGACGCCGCGCGCCTGCCCGAGGACCAGAGCCGAACGCGCGCTCACGGACACGAAGACCTGCTCGATCGCGGCGACGTCCGGCGCGTAATCCCGAACCACTTCGCTAACGGCCTGATGCAGATAGTGGAGCCTCTCAGCGAGAGATCCGCGCGGCGACGGGCGAAGCGTGCCGTGAGCCACGTGAACCAGCTTGCCGGCCTCGGAATCGACGACGCCGAAACCCGTGGCCGTCGAACCCGGATCGATTCCCAGGACGCGCATCAACCCTCCGCCTGCGATCGTCGCACCCGGGACACGTGCCGTCGGCGCGAGCGATTGGATTCACATTGGAGGAAGGGGCGGACGGGAGTCTAGCAAGCGCTCGCAGCCCGCGCGCATCGTCCGATCGATTCTCTCTATCCGGCAATCCGCGCCATCTCCTCGTCGGAGATGTCGAAATTCGCGAAGACGTGCTGAACGTCGTCGAGATCTTCCAGCGCGTCGATCAGACTCAGCATCGACTCGGCGTCGGCTCCCTCTACGGAAACCATCGAGCTCGGCTCCATTTCGATCCCCGCTTGTGCGGGCTCGAAGCCTGCAGCCGACAGCGCGCGCTTCAGCGCCTCTAGGCTCGCCGGTCCCGCGACCACCTCGAGGCTGCTGTCGCTCTCGATCACGTCGTCCGCCGCGGCGTTGAGAGCGGCCTCGAGCAGTCGATCCGCATCGACGCGCGCGCGATCGAAGCTCAGAACCGCCCGCTTCCCGAATAGATAACTGACGCAACCGCTCGCACCGAGGTTGCCGCCGTGCTTCGTCAGCATGTGGCGCACGTCGCCCGCGGTGCGGTTCTTGTTGTCGGTGAGTGCCTCGATGTAGACCGCGACACCCCCGGGACCGTAGCCCTCGTAGACGATCTCTTCGTAGGCCTCGCCCTCGCCCGCACCGGTCCCCTTCGCGATCGCCCGCGCCATGTTGTCCTTCGGCATGTTCGCTCCGCGCGCCTTATCGCAGGCCAGGCGCAGCCGGGGATTGGCGTCGACATCGCCTCCGCCCATGCGGGCAGCCGTCGCGATCTCGCGGAGCAATTTGGTGAAGATCTTGCCGCGCTTGGCGTCGACGGCGCCCTTCTTGCGCTTGATGGTCGACCATTTCGAATGACCCGACATGACTTCTCCAGGCGAGGCGGCCTAGTTAGCACTTGCGGAGATCGAGGCCAAGTCTCCGGACTCGAAGGCTTTTTGCGGATTTCGGCCCGCCTGAAACCGAGCCCCCGCGGGGGTGAGTTTTTCCGCGCACGCACAAACGCGCAAGATTGAGGCCGCTCATCGCTTGAGCGAAGGCGAAATCTGCCGATACCTGGATGACGACACTGATGGGCGGTCCCGGCGCAGTTCGCAGCCGGACCGCGGCGCCGGATGATGGAGTGGGGACCAGACGCATGTCGGAAATCGCGATCGGAATCGACCTCGGGACGAGCAACTCTTGCGTCGCGACCCGACGCGGAGACTCGACGCAGGTCCTCGCCAACGCCTACGGCGAACGAACCACAGCGAGTGTCGTCTTCTTCCAGCAGGGCGGATCGATCTCGGTCGGAAACGCGGCGAGGGCGGGCCTGGTCCACGACCCGGCGCGCACGATCTCGTCCGCCAAACGCCTGATCGGGCGCTTTTACGGCTCCGAAGAGGTCAAGAAGGCGAAGGCGATCTGCTCTTATCGGATCGTCGAGAGCGACACTCACGGCGTCGAGATCGAGGTTGGGGACGAGCGCTTCACGCTGCCCGAAATTTCGGCGATGGTGCTGCGAGAGATGAAGACGATCGCCGAGGCGCAACTCGGAGAGGTCATTTCGAAAGCGGTGATCACGGTTCCGGCCTACTTCAACGACAATCAACGCCAGGCGACCAAGGATGCCGGGCGAATTGCGGGCCTCGAAGTGCTGCGCATCCTCAACGAGCCCACGGCCGCCGCACTCGCGTACGGGTTCGGAAAGGGGCTGCACCAGAAGGTCGCCGTCTGGGATCTCGGTGGAGGGACCTTCGATATTTCCGTGCTCGAGATCGGAGACGACGTCTTCGAAGTACTCGCAACCTGCGGCGACACGTTCCTCGGAGGTGACGATTTCGACGATCGGGTGATCGATCTGCTGGCCGACGAGTTCGTGAGAAAACACGGGATCAATCTGCGAAACGATCCGTTCGCGCTCGAAAAACTCAAGATCGCCGCCGAGGGAGCCAAGCGGGCCCTCTCGAACGACGATGAGGTGCAAATCCGTATTCCGGATGTGATCGCCGGTTCGGACGGGCAGCCGCTTTCGATCGAGCGGACGCTGACGACCAACGAGTATTCGAAGCTCGTCTTCGATCTGATCCAGCGCACGTTCGGAGTCTGCGACACGGCCCTCTCGCAGGCGGGCGTGCTTGCGCGAGATCTCGACGGTGTGATCCTCGTAGGCGGGCCAACGCGGCTTCCGCTGATTCGGAATGCGGTGCGCGAGTACTTCCAGCAAGAACCGAAGGCGGATGTCGACCCGGACGAGGTCGTTGCGATGGGAGCCGCGATCCACGCGGCGTCCCTGATGAACCCCACGCGGGACGATGCGTTCCTGCTCGACGTCACGCCGCTCTCGCTGCGAATCGGTGTCGCCGGCGGCCTTGCCGAGCCCGTCATCGAGCGCAACACACCGGTGCCGATCGAACAGACGCGGAGATTCACCACGTTCACGGACTACCAGGAATCCGTGGACATTCGCGTCTATCAGGGCGAATCCCGCAACGCCCAGGAGAACGAACTTCTCGGCCAGTTCACGTTTTCGGGTTTCGAAAAGGCGCGCCGAGGCGAGGTCTCGATCGACATCACGTTCGAGATCAACGCCGACGGCATCGTCGAAGTGAGGGCCAAGGACCTATCGACGGGCAAGCACGCCTCCACTCGCATCACGCTCTCGGCTGGACTGTCCGAGGGCGACATCGAGAACATCATCCAGACGGGCCGAACCGAACGGGTGACCGCGATCTCCCCCGCCAACTCGGCGGGAATCAAGCAGCCGATGGATCTCGACGAGCCTTTGTCGCTCGGCGACGGGATGCTGGACGCGGCTACGCAGATCCTCTCGAAGCCCCTGCCACAACGCGCGAAACCCGCAGCGCAACCCGTTGCGGTCAAGCAGCCGCGAGCCCCACGCGTCGAGCCAGAACCTGAGCGGCGCCCCATCGAATCCGGGCGGCGCCCCATCGAATCCGAGTTGCGCCCCATCGGGATGGACGACCTGATCGCGGACGAAATCGAAATTCCGGATTCCCTCATGGACGAAGATCTCCTGCCGGAATCCGAAGATCTGCTGGAGCTCGAGGGGCTGGAGGACGTCACGCTAACGCCGGCCGCGATCGAACCGCCGCCCGCTGGAAAGATCACGGCCGTCGACGAAGATCTCACCACGACCGCGCCGACGCTCGACGATGACGATGCCGCCGAGCTCGAAGACGACTTTTTCGAAAGACCCGGGACGGATCTGTCGAGCGCGGACGACGAATTGAAGGGCTAGCCGATGGCCGCTCTCGCCCCCACGGAAATTACCGCCCTCGCCGGAATTCTCGACGAACTCAACTATTACCAACTGCTTCATCTGGCTTCCGATGCCAAGACGGTTGACATCAAGCGCGCCTATCACGCGACTTCGCGCGCCTTCCATCCGGACGGCAATCGGCACCAGGAACCCGAGATTCGCGATGCGGTCGAGGAGATCGCCAAGCGGGTCACCGAAGCCTATTCCATCTTGCGCAACCCGCGACGCCGAGAGGCCTACGATCAACAGATCGCAGCCGGGGAACGCGTGAGGATCCAACTCGCGGAAGCGCAGGCGACCGGTACACGCAAGCAGACCGAAGCGCGCCAAGGGCGCACGCCTCAGGGGCGCCAGTATTTCAACATGGCGAGCGCCAATCTGCGGCAGGGCGACTTCAGCAGCGCCGTCCGAAACCTCCAGACCGCTATGACCTTCGAGCCGGACAACGCCGGTTTCAAGGAGCAGCTCGCGGAAGCGCGCAGGAAACTCAACGGAAAGCGCTCCTAGCACCGCCGCCCGAAACGGACGGCGCCGGATCCAATGCGGCAACCGGGTCGAATGGCCCGCCAACCGCAGCGACGCACCGACGCGACCGCTGCGATCGAGCGCCGCGCGCCGCGCCGACTTCGACGCGCCGGGTCGGTTGCCGGTCGCGCAAGCGGCTCTTATGCTGCGGTGCGTGCCGACCCGAATCCTCGCAATTGCGCTCTTCGCAGCACTCTTCGCGTGCGGAGACGCCGCACCGGGTGATGCGGCGGCACCCGACCAGAACGACGACCGGGCCTCCAGCGCGGCGAAGGAGACCAAGAAGAGCGCGGATTCCCATCAAGAGGAAGCGCGCAAGACAGAGGAAGCGCGCAAGACACCGCCGCGGCGCGAACGGCCCTTGCCGAACTTCAAGGGCCGGACGCTCGACGGCGAGTCGCTCGAAGTCTCGTCGATGCTCGGCAAACGGCTAGTCGTCTTCTTCTTCAATCCGGAGATTGCCGCGGCCGCCCCTGCGACGAGAGCCGTCAGCGAAATTTCGAAACTCCGCGGTAAAAACAATTTTGGCATCTTGGGCGTCTCGACCGGGTCGGATCGCGAGAAGACGCTGTCGTTCACAAAGGAACACGGCGTCGATTTCCCGGTGATCGACGATTCGTCTGCAGACATCGCGCGGCGCGTTGGACTGGGCCAACCGCTGACCCTGCTTGGAGTGGACGCCGAGGGCTACATCATCTTCGGCATCCAGCAATTCACCTCCCACGCAGCGGATCCGCAAAGAGCCATCGAGGGCCAGATCCGCGAGGCCCTGCGGCTGCCGCCGCTCGCGACCAACAGCGAACCCGTGCTGGGGAACCGCCCCGTCGCGCCGCTCTTTACGGTCGACATCCTGGACAGCGAAGAGCGCTTCGAGCTGGCCGCGCAGAAGGGCAAGGCCGTCATCTTGATCTTCTTCCTCCACACCTGCCCGCACTGCCACTCTACGTTGACCTTCTTGGGCAAGGCGCTGGACGAACTTCCGGCCGACAAAAGACCGGCGCTGATCGGCATCGAGGTGACGGGGCGAACCAGTGCCGTCCGGCAGGAGCTCAAAACCAGGAAGCTCGACTTCTTTCCGGTGGCCTTCGACGATGACCACTCGATCCAGGACCAGTACGGTGTCTTCGGCGGCGTTCCGGACACGTTCTTCATCGACGCCAGCGGCCGCATCGCAGCCCGCGTAAAGGGTTGGGATTCCGAGCGAGACGAACCCCTCGCGCGCATGCGGATCGCAAAGCTCTCGGGCGCCCCCGTCCCGATGCTGCTGCGAAAATCCGGCTTCAGCGGCGGCGACGCCTGCGGGATCTGTCACGAGCTGGAGCAGGAGACCTGGCTGTTCACCAAACACGCGGGCGCCTACGACACCCTGGTCAAACACGGCGCAACCAACAATGACGAATGCGTCAGCTGCCACGTGGTCGGCTATTCCGAACCCGGCGGCTTTACGAGCGCGAGTCAAACACCGGACCTGGAAGACGTGGGCTGCGAGTCGTGTCATGGCCGCGGAGGGCCGCACCTCTCCCCCGGCTTTGCGCCGGGTGGCGATTACGCGGCGGCGTGTGCGACGTGCCACACGCCCGAGCACTCGCTCGGCTTCGACTACGAGACGTTTCGTCCGAAGATCTCACACGCCGCAAACGCCCATGTGACGAAGCTGTCTCTCGAAGAGCGGCAGGCGCTTCTGGAAAAAATCGGCGCGCCGCGAGACGTGCTGCCCAGCCACGCCGAGCACGTGGGCTCGCAGGCGTGTCAATCCTGCCATGCGAGCGAGTTCGACACCTGGGCTGCGAGTCCGCACGCTCGATCCGTGAGCACGCTTGCAAAGGCCGGCAAGAGCAGCGATGCGCCTTGCCTCGCTTGCCACACCACCGGATTCGGACGGCCGGGCGGATTCCCAAAAACCGGTGATGTGGATTCCCACTCCGATCTCGCGCGCGTGGGTTGCGAATCCTGCCACGGCCCAGGCGGCGAGCACGTGAAACCAGGCGCGTCGAAGATCGGCAGCATCGTGTCGCTCGGCGACAAGTGCGACTCCTGCGTGATCCTGCAGATCTGCGGCAGCTGCCACGACGACGTCAACGACCCGGGCTTCGAGTTCGAGGTGCTGGAGAAGATCGAAATCCAGCGCCATGGCACGATCGAGCCGGGAAGCGGCGGTCCCAAGGCCAACAGCGCGGCGAGCCTCGAACCGCTCGCGGTCGCGCTGTCGAGCGAGGAGATTCGACGGGCCTTCGACCGGCTGAGCGGAGGCGATTCGACGTGGATCCCGCGCTGACCGCGGAGGCGCGTTCGCTGCTGGCGAGCATCCGGGCCACTCTGTCGGACCTTGCGGAAGAAGGCGTCGATCAGTTCGACCGGGAGACGGCTACCGCGTTCGAACCGCATCGCAGAATCGATGCGCCGGCCGCTCCGAGATCCCACCAACCGCCCACGTCATCGCAGTCGGAGCGCAAGGCACGTACGCTCGAAGATCTGCGGCTCGAAATCGGCGAGTGCACGCGCTGCGCGCTGTGCGCGGCGCGCAATCAAATCGTTTTCGGGGACGGCAACCCGGACGCAGCGCTGATGTTCATCGGCGAAGGACCCGGAGAAGAAGAGGACCGGCGCGGATTGCCATTCGTGGGCCGCGCAGGCGAACTGCTGACCCGGATGATCGAACGCGGTCTCGGGATTCCGCGCAGCGACGTCTACATCTGCAACATCGTCAAATGTCGACCGCCCGGAAACCGCACCCCCCATCCCGATGAGATCGCCACCTGCAAGACGTTTCTCGACGGCCAGATCGATACCGTCAAGCCGCGCACGATCGTCGCACTGGGCCGACCCGCAACGAGCCTGCTCGTCGGACACGATGTTTCGATCACGCGAGTTCGCGGAACCTGGCAGCAATACCGGGACATCCCGGTCATGCCAACCTTTCACCCCGCTTATCTGCTGCGGCAATACACGCCGGAAAACCGCAGTGCGGTCTGGCAGGACCTGAAGGCCGCACTCGCGCGTAGCCAGCAATAATCGGGGCGCGACGCCGAGGTCAGCTCCGCTTCGGCACGAGTGGTACCGCAGCGGATTGGGCTTCTCGAAACTTGACGAGCTTTTCGCGCACGGCTTCGTCGGAGCGCGCGATGATTGCCGCCGCGAACAACCCGGCGTTCACGGCGCCGGCCTTTCCGATCGCGAACGTCGCAACCGGAATACCGCTTGGCATCTGTACGGTGGCCAGCAGCGCGTCGAGCCCGTTGAGCGCGGAACCCTCGAGCGGAACACCGAGAACGGGCAGGATGGTGTGAGCGGCGGTCACTCCCGCGAGGTGCGCCGCAAATCCCGCGCCCGCGATGATCGCCTCGATACCACTTGCTTCCGCTTCGCGGATGAAAGCCGTCAAGCGCTCCGGCGTGCGATGCGCCGAGATGACTCGCACGTCCGCGGCAATTCCGAGAGACTCGAGGGTTTCTTCGGCGAAGCGCATCACGGCCCAGTCGCTCTCACTACCCATGATGATCCCTACTCTGGCGTCGGCCATATCTCTTCTCCCTGCCTCCATGTCGCCTTCCCGCTTTCTGCGCTGCTTTCGCTGCGGCTTTCCTTCCTGCTCTGCGTCCGTGTACCTCATGCTCTGCGTCCGTGTACCTCCTGCTCTGCGCCCGTGTACCTCCGCTCGACTCGGCGTGCGAGCATCGAGCGGAATAGGATAGCCTCCGCCGCAGGGAGCGGGACTGCATGGCTTCGAAATTGGTGATCAGCGCAAAGACGAAACTCTGCGGCATTCTCCTCCACCCGGCCGCGCACACGCGCTCGCCCGCGATGCACAACGCCGCCTATGCGGCGCTCGGCATCGACGCCGTGTACCTCGCGTTCGACGTAGCGCCCGTGCAGCTCGGCGCCGCGCTTGCCGGCGCGCGCGCGATCGTCATGCGCCAGCTCGCAATCTCGATTCCGCACAAGCAAGCCGTGCTCGCGCATCTCGATCGCGTCGACGACACGGCGCGCGCGATTGGCGCGGTGAACACCGTGACGCGCGTTGGGAGCGAACTCGTCGGCAGCAACACCGACTGGCTCGGCAT
>CAZBSV010000146.1:0-7426 GCA_964494795.1 uncultured Spirochaetales bacterium
GAGCCCGCTCGCCCGCGAACTCCATGTGAGCCCGCTCGGCCGCGAACTCCATGTGAGCCCGCTCGGCCGCGAACTCCATGTGAGCCCGCTCGGCCGCGAACTCCATGTGAGCAACCGCGAAGATACGTAACAAGCCGCTAACCTCCGGCTGCATCCAGGCGCGGAGGTTCGCCATGCCGATCGACAGAAAAAGAGCACTCGCTTGCAAACTTCCCGCCGCTGAAGGCGGCTGGGAGCGCGACGACGCCATCCTCTACCACCTGGGAGTGGGCGCGGGCGTTCCCCCGACCGATCCCGGCGAACTCGCCTACACGTATGAGAAGAATCTGAAGGTACTGCCGAGTTTTTCGACGGTGGCCGATGTAGGAGGCTTTCCGAATCTTCTGAAGGTGCCGGGTTTGGAGTTCAACCCGGCGCTGTTGCTCCACGGCGAGCAAGAGATCGAACTCCACCAACCGCTGCCACCCGAGGCCAAGCTCAAAAGCGAAACCCGCATCGCCGAAATCTACGACAAGGGCAAAGCCGCGCTGCTCATCCTGGAGGTGAGCACGGTCGACGCCACGGGAGCGCCTCTGTTCACCAACCGCATGTCGCTCTTCTTGCGCGGCGAAGGTGGCTTCGGCGGGCCTTCGGGCCCCAAGGCGCAAAACGCGCCGCCAGACCGCGAGCCCGACGGCAGCGTCGAGTCGAAGACGCTGCCCCAGCAAGCGCTCCTGTATCGATTGAACGGCGACAAGAACCCACTCCACTGCGACCCGGACTTCGCGAAGCTCGCGGGCTTTGACACTCCGATCCTCCACGGGCTCTGCACCTACGGGATCGCGTGCAAGGCCGTCGTGGACGCAGCACTCGACGGGGATGTCACCCGCGTGGCGCGTTATGGCGCGCGCTTTGCGGGCGTTGGTTTTCCGGGCGAAACCTTCGTCACCCGCTACTGGCGCGAACGCACGAGCATCCTGATCGAGTGCCGCGCGAAGCAGCGCGACGCCATCGTCATCTCGAACGCCGCCTTCCAGCTGCGCGGCTGATCTCAGGGAAACAGCAGCGTTCCGATCACGAGGCTGAGATAGCCGATGTGGTACAGCAGTAGCAGGTAGTAGGCGATAAACACCAAAAAGATTCCCACCACCGCGAGCGGTCGAAACCGGTAGCGCCAGAGCAGAAACGATCCACCCGCGACAAGGCCCAGTTTGACGGCCGCGAACGCGACGGGATGAGCGCCGACCAACGGATCGAGCAGCGGATTGGCTTCGCGCGCGAGGCCCGCGTTGATCCAGATCAGCGTGAAGATCGCGTCGAGCAGGTTGAGCGCGAGAACCCCCTTGACGATCCCGAGCAGCCATCGGAAATGCTCGGGTGTTCCGATCCGGGATTCGTCGAGCGGAGGCGTCGGCGACATCGCGCGCTTACGCGAGGCGCAGTCCGAGCGTCAGTGGTTCGCCCTCGATGCTCACCTCGCGTCGATGGGCGCCCGGCTCGGGGAGCGCGTCGAGATCCACCTCGACAGCCAGGGTCTCGCGGCACAGCTCTTCGACGCGAGGGCGAATCACGGCCAACAGGGCCGGCGGAGCGGCCAACGTCAAGCGAATGCGGCCGGTGTACTCGAGGTCGAGTTCCTTGCGGAAGGTCTGGACCCGATTCAGGACTTCGCGAAACAACCCCTCTGCGATCAACTCGTCGCTGAGCGCGGTGCTCAGCACGACCACGCCAGCGGGACCCGCAGCCGCCGCGAAACCCGGGCGCGCCTTCAGCGACACACCGATCTCGTCGGGTCCCAGCAGGAGTTCCTCTCCGTCGATTTCGATCGCAACGCAACCGCGCGCCTCCAACTGCGCGAGCAATTTCGCTCCGTCGGATTCCGCGAGAGCCTTCTTCAACAGCGGCATGCGCTTTCCGACGCGCGGTCCGAGCGCGCGAAAATTCGGCGTGATGTTGTAGGTGACGTAATCGTCCGCGTTGGGTACGAAGTGCACTTCGCGGACATTGAGTTCGTCGCGGATCAGATCGCGGTGATCGCGCAGCGCGCGCGCGAGGTCCGACTCCGCGAGCACCAGCTCGGCCGTCGCGAGCGGTTGCCGAACCCGCAGCTTCTGGGCGGTGCGCACCTGGAGGCCGAGGGAGACCAGCGCGCGAACGGCTGCCATCGCACGCGAGAGCGCTCGATCGACAGCCGCGCTGTCTGGCTCGGGATAGTCGCACAGGTGAACGCTCTCCGGTTCGGATTCCGGGAAGGGTCGGCGTACCAGGTTCTGCCACATCTCCTCCGTCGCATAGGGGAGAAACGGCGCGAGCAAGCGCGCGAGCGCGACCAGGCACTCGTAGAGCGTCCAGTGCACGTCGAGCTTGTCGGCATCCAGACCCGACGCCCAGAATCGGCTGCGACAGCGCCGCACATACCAATTGGAGAGCGCGTCGACGAAGTCGCCGAGCACGACCGTTGCGTCGTAGACGCGAAACGCGTCCATCTGCTGGATCACCGCGGCGTTGCTGAGCGCGAGTTCCGAGAGGATCCAGCGGTCGATCAACGCGCGCTCGGACGCGGGCCGGCGACCCTCCCGACACTCGGCGTTCGACGGATCGAAGCCGTCGATGTCCGCGTAGATGGTGAAGAACGCATAGACGTTGCGCAGCTTCAGCGGCAGCTCGCGCTGCTGGGCGCGCACACCCGCGAGCGAATGACGCGTGGGGTTCCAGGGCGGATTCGAGGCATAGAAGAACCAGCGGAACGCGTCCGATCCCGGCGCCGATGCGCTCGGATCTTCGATCCATAGTTTGTTGGCGACGGGAAGGCGCGGGACTTCGCGCGGCATGATCTCGGCGGCATCCGCTCCGGCTTGCACGCCGAGCGCGGACCGCTCCGCCTCGCCGAGCGCGATCACACGGCGAGGCAAGCGCGCGGGCCGCAAACTGAGCTCGATGCCAGCATGCGGCGCGTCCGCGCGATAGGCGCGAACCGTCGCGGACTCCCCGCGCAGGTCGAGGCCCTCGTAGTCTTCGCGCGCGATCAGCGCAGCCCCCTGCTCGAGCGGTTCGCGCGCGTCGACCACCGCAAACTCCAACCGAACGCGATCGAGGATCACCTCGGGCGGCGTGTAATTGCCCTTGCTCTTCGATTCCTTCTTTCCCTCGCGGTCCGCGACGTGGCCGAGCACCACGCAGTTGCGATACGGGCGCGGAAACGGGCGCTCGCTAAACAGCAGCGTCGAGATCCAGATCAGCGAATTGAACCAGCCGCGGGTCTGGTCGATCGCCTCGGAGATGAAATCGGCGGGGAAGTTCGCCTCGAACTCTGCCACGCCGCGATGCGGGTAGCCCCACTGCGCGAACGGCATCGATCCGGAGTCGAACCAGGCGTCGATCACCTCGGGTACGCGGCGGTAGACGCCCGGCTCACCGGCTTTCGTCCAGGTCACGGCATCCACCCAGGGTTTGTGGACGCGCAAGTGCGGCGAGAGTTCGGGGTCGAGCGCGCGCGCCGCCTCGAAGCTGTCGAACGCCGCGGGATTGTGCTCGAGGATTTCCGCAACCGAAGCCGGCGCATCGAGCGCTCCCGTCTCGTCGTTGATCCAGATGTTGAGCGGCGTTCCCCAGAAGCGCTCGCGCGACAGCGCCCAGTCGACGTTGTTGCGCAAGAAATCCCCGAAGCGCCCGTCGCGAATCGTCTCGGGCAACCAGTTGATCTTGGCGTTGTTGGCGAGCACTTCTTCGATGTGATCCGAAGTGCGGATGTACCAGGCGGGTCTCGCGTACTGGATCAGCGGATCCTCGTCGGAGCGCACGCAGAACGGATACTCGTGACGGATCTGCTCAGCGTGCCAGAGCAACTCGCGCTCTTTCAGTTCGCGGCTCAAATCGCGATCGCAGTCCTTCACCCAACGGCCCGCGTAGACGCCAGGCGCAATCTCGGGATCGAAGCTCCCGTCCGGCCGTACCGCGCAGAAGAGCGGGAGTTCGGGCTTGTCGCGCTGCTCCGCGCGCAGGATCTCGAAGTCGATCTCACCGAACGCGGGTGCAATGTGAACCACTCCGGTGCCGGCGTCGAGTTCGACGAAGTCTGCGGCGACGACGCGCCAGAAATCCAGAGTCGGCTGATTGCGCTCGAACCAGTCGAAAGGCGGAACGTATCGCCGGCCGACGAGCTCTTCGCCGCGAAGCGTTCGCTCGACGGAAAGTTCCCGATCGACTTTCTCGCGCAGCGAGGGCAGCAGCGCTTCGGCGACGATCAGCCGCTGCTCGCCGTCGACGACCACCGCATAGTCGACGCCGACCTTCACCGCCGCGAGCGCATTCGACGGCAGCGTCCAGGGCGTCGTCGTCCAGACCAGCAGCGACGTCTGCGGTTCGTCGCGCAGCGGAAAACGCACGAAGACGGAAGGGTCGTCGATGGTCCGGTAGCCCTCGCCGACTTCGGCGGCCGAGAGCACGGTGCCTCCCTGCGCCCACCACCAGACGACCTTGTGGCCGCGGTAGAGCAGATCCTTCTTGAACAGTTCCGAAAGCGCCCACCAGACGCTCTCGACGTAACTCTGGTGGTAGGTCACATAGGCGTTGTCGAGATCGAGCCAGAACGCGAGCTTCTCCGTGATCTGTTTCCACTCTTCGGTGTAGATGAAGACGTTTTCGAGACAGCGGCGGATGAAGGGTTCGACGCCGTAGGCGACGATCGCCTGCTTGCCGGAAATGCGCAGTTCCTTTTCGACCTCGATCTCGACCGGCAGACCGTGGGTGTCCCAGCCCGCTCTGCGCGGAACGTCAAAGCCGCGCATCGCCTTGTAGCGCGGAAAGACGTCCTTCATCACGCGGGTCAGCACGTGGCCGTTGTGCGGCAGACCGTTCGCGGTCGGCGGCCCCTCATAGAAGACGAAGCGGGGTCCGCCGCGGCGGTGCTCGAGCGATCGCTGCGCGATGTCGCGCTCCTTCCAGAACGCGCGCACGCGCGCCTCGTTCGCGGGGAAGTCGGCGACCGGGGTCACTCTGTCGAATCGGGGCGAGGACATCGGCCGCATAGGCTACCATCCGCGCTTGATTTCGCAGGAGTTCCCGCGTGAGCGAGTATTTCAACATCGGCATGCGCCTCTACCTCGATCACCTCATCGACTGGAAGGCGCTGCTCGAGATCCGCGGCATGGGAGAGGTCGAGGTTGAAGCCGAGGTCGGCGCGTATCGGACGATTCTCGAGACCGCCGCCAAGCTCGCGGAGAGCTTCGAAGTCGAAGCCCGAAAAAACTGGGCGGCCGAAGCCGAGCTGACGCCCGATGGCGGCGCGCAGTCGCCGCCCCACATCCGCCACGCCTACGAGCAGCTCCGCGAAGCGGGTCTCGTCTCGCTGACCGTCAGCGAGCGGTACGGCGGCTTTGGGCTGCCGGCGTTACTCAACGGCATATTTCTCGAAATGATCTCGCGCGCGGACCCGAGCTTGATGATGGTGCTCGGACTCCAGACCGGCGCCGCGAGCGACATCGAGCGCTACGGCAGCGCAGCGATCAAGAGCGCGTTCTTGCCGCGCTTCACCTCGGGCGAGATCCAGGGCTGCATGGATCTCACCGAATCCCAGGCGGGAAGCGACCTCGGCGGCATCGTCACGCGCGCGAAGGATCTGCCCGACGGGCGGGTTCAGGTCGACGGTCAGAAGATCTACATCTCGAACGGCGGCGCCGAGGTCCACCTGGTGCTCGCGCGCGACGACGACACTTTCGAGTCGTCGCGCGCCACCACCCAGGGGCTTTCGCTCGTGCTCGTGCCGCGCCACCTCGAGGACGGATCCAAAAACGGAGTCGAGGTGACGCGTCTCGAAAGGAAGATGGGCATTCACGGCTCCGCGACCTGCGAGGTCGTCTTCGAGCGCGCCATCGGCCACCGCCTCGGCGGCGCCGGACAGGGCTTTCGCGCGATGCTCGACCTGATGAACGCAGCGCGGCTCGGTGTGGCCTCGCAGGCGCTCGGACTCTGCCAAGCCGCGCTCTGCGACGCAGCCAGCTACGCGCACGAGCGCGAACAATTCGGCAAGCCGATCGCCGAGCAACCGTTGGTGATGGCGATGCTCGCGAACATGCTGATCACCACCGAAGCGGTACGCGCCCTGCTCTACCGCACCTATCGCTTGCTCGATCTCGATCTCGCTCGCCAGGCCGCACTCGCGAGCGGAGATCTATCCGACGCCGAGGCCGCCGCGATTCGCGCAGAACTCGAACGCGATACCGCTCGCGTTCGCCTGCTCACGCCGCTGTGCAAGTACTTCGCGACCGAAACCTGCGACAAGGTCACCCGCGACGCGATGCAGGTCTTTGGCGGAATCGGATTCACGATGGACGCGGACGTCGCAAAGCTCCACGCGGACAGCCTGATCATGACCGTCTACGAGGGGACGAGCGAGATCCAGGCCTCGTTCGCGCTGCGCGAAATCGGCAAGGGCGGCCTGACGGTGGTCTTCAGCGAGATCCGATCCGAGCTGGCCGCGATGGCGGATGACCCGCTGCGCGCGCACCTCGCAAAGCGCGTCGAGGGCATGGCCGATCGCGTCGAACAATCGATGGGAGTGCTCTTCTCGGATATTTCGTACGCGCTGTTGCGCGCAGAGCTGCTCATCGAAATGGTGATCGACGTGATCGCGAGCTGCGAATTGCTCCAACAGGTCAGCGCGGATCGCGACCGGCTCGACATCGCCGAGGCCTACATTGCGAGTCACGCCGTCAAGGTCGACTACTTGAATCGGCGCATCGCGGAAAACGCCGACGGCCTGCTCGATCGAGACGCCCGCCTGGTCGCGCGGATGCGCGGCCAAAACTAGAGCTACGAACGCTTGCCTCAGTAAATCAAGACGCTCCGGATCACCTCGCCCTTGTGCATCTTATCGAACGCGTTGTTGATCTCTTCGAGCGGCATCGTCGCGTTGATCATTTCGTCGAGCTTGATGCGGCCCGACATGTAGCGATCGACGAATTGCGGCAGCTGCGTGCGGCCGCGTACGCCACCAAACGCCGATCCGCGCCAGTTTCGACCCGTCACCAGCAGGAATGGGCGCGCGTGGATCTCCTGACCCGCGCCTGCGACGCCGATGATGATCGCCTCTCCCCAGCCGCGGTGCGTGCAGGCGAGTGCTTGGCCCATCAGGTTGACGTTGCCCACGCATTCGAACGAGTAGTCGACGCCGCCCTCGGTCATTTCGACGATGGCAGCCGCGGTGTCGCCGACCTCCTTCGGGTTGACGAAGTCCGTCGCGCCGAGTTGGCCGGCCAGCGCGAATTTGCCCGGATTCGTGTCGACGCCGATGATGCGATCCGCACCTGCGATCACTGCGCCCTGGATCACCGACAGCCCAACCCCACCGAGGCCGAAGACCGCGACCGTCGAGCCCGGCTTCACCTTCGCGGTGTAGAGCGCCGCTCCGATCCCGGTCGTGACCGCGCAGCCGAACAGGCAGACCTTG
>CAZBSV010000147.1:0-11804 GCA_964494795.1 uncultured Spirochaetales bacterium
AAGCGCCCACCGACACGTGGTGCGAGCCCTGGAACAGGGCGTTCAGCAGATTCCCGCCGGCCCCCGAGAGCAGGATGAGCGCGCCGCCAACCCCACCACCCAAAGCGCCGCAGACGGCGCTCACGAAAAGCGCGCCGAACAGCGCGTTGGCGAGCACGTGCGCGACGTCCGCGTGCAGGCTGAGCGCGGTCACCGTGCGCCACAACTCGCCTAGCAAGATCCGCTCGGCGTCTGCACTGCCGCGCTCGAACCAGATCACCGCGGGGTTGCGTGGGCCCGTGAGGAAGAAGAAGATCAGGAGCGTCGCGGAAACGGCGATTCCCGCGAACAGATTGCCCGCCGCGACCGGTTCCTGCTCGCGCCGCGAGTCGTTCTCGCGCCGCGCCTCGTCTTCGCGGTTCTCGCTCTCGTAGGCCGAGAGCACGTCCGCCGCCCGCTCCGCTTCGTCCGCTGGAACGCCCAGCGCGAAGCCCTCGGGCCCGTACTGCACGCTCGGCGACAGACCGTCGGCAGCGAGCACGAGTGCCCACTCGTCGACGAGCCTGCGCTGCCGAGTGATGCGCAAAGAGATGTCCGACGATTCGCGGATGGGGTGACTCCAGTGCAGGCGAAGTGTAGAGAATCTGGCAGCCGCGCGGCGTCGGAGTCAACGAGCCTCGGCGAGTACATGCTCGAGGGCTGGGAGCCCTGGACACTCTTCAGGCCAATTCGAAGACGTCGTCGTCGGTGAAAGACTCTTCGGCCGCTGCGTCGCTGCCGGCTGCGCTCGGATCGTCGGGCAAGCTCTCGAGTACCGGAGTGTCGGGCTTCTCGTCGTCGCCCACGAAGCTAGGTTCCGAGAGGTCGCCTACCACCTCGGAATCGCGAGCGCTCTCGGACGGCCCGTCGCCGAAGCTCAGCGCGCGATCGAAGTCCGAGGGATTGCTGGCGGCTGCGCGCGCGACTTCGAGCTTGATGACCCCCTGGCGGTAGAGATCGGTCAAGTGTTGATCGAATGACTGCATGCCGTACTGGTCGCGGCTGCGCTCGATCAGATCTTTGAGCTCGCCAGACTTCATCGGGTCCTTGATGAATTCCTGAACGGTCTTGGTCGACACCATGATTTCGACTGCCACTGCGCGGCCCTTGCCGTTGATCCGCGGCAGCAGTCGCTGGCTCACGACGCCCTTGAGGTTGTCTGCGAGGCGCAGTCGCACGGCATGCTGCTCTTCGGGCGGGAAGACGCCGACCAGCCGGCCCACCGTCTTCGACGCATCCGTCGTGTGTACCGTCGAGAAGACCATGTGGCCGGTCTCGGCGGCCTTGAGCGCGATGTCGATCGTCTCCGGATCGCGCATCTCGCCAACGAGGATCACATCGGGATCCTGCCGCAGCGCCGCGCGCAACGCCTGCGTGAAGCTCGCCGTGTCCGTTCCGACCTCGCGCTGCGTGACCGAGGCGCGATTGTTCTTGTGCAGGAACTCGATCGGATCCTCGATCGTGAGAATGTGCGCCGAGCGCTTCCCGTTGATGTGCTTGATCATTGCGGCGAGCGTCGAACTCTTACCGGAGCCCGTCGCACCGGTCACGAGCACGAGCCCGCGCTCTTCCTCGGCGAGTTTCTGGACCCTCGCGGGCAGCCCCAGCTCTTCCAGGGTCGGGATCTCGGTTGGGATCACGCGCAAAATTGCGCAGAGGCTGCCGCGCTGTCGGAACAAGTTCACGCGGAAGCGGCCGATCCCGTCGACCGAATAGGAGCAGTCGTGTTCCTGCAGCGCGTCGAGTTTCTCGCGTGCCTGGGCTTCGCCGAGCAGGATCTCGCAGAGGCGACGCGTGTCGGCGGGACGCAGCGGGTCGCTTTTGACGTGGCACAGCCTTCCATCCACGCGGAACGAAGGGCGATCTCCAACGAGGAAGTGCAAATCCGAGGCGCCATTCTTGACGCCGTGGGCCAGCAGGCGATCTAGGGTGGTCTTCTGCACGCTCCCCGATCGACACGAAGTGCCACAGGCTTGAGCCGGCGCGCCCCAGGCTCCCCGGCTCTCTCAACGCGGCAATCGCCCGCGTTTCTCAGCGCTTCATGATCCCTCGTAGATCATCGGCCCAATGGATCGACGCGCTGACCGATGACGCCCCTGGGGTCGAGCGAGGCCGTCAGATTTTGCAAGAACTCCACCCTGTGGAGCCAGAAAGACGGCATCTGTGGAGGCAGCAAGACGGCATCTGTGGAGCCAGCAAGACGGCATCTGTGGAGCCAGAAAGACGGCATCGATCTGAAACAGCTGTGGTTTCGCCGGTGCACACAGCGACGCGGGTGGCTCTTGCGATCGACGTGGACTCAGCGACCCCGAACCCGCGGGATTCGGGGTCGCCCGTGTGCGCGATCCAAACGATCCGTCTAAGCGCTACGGAGCCGTGCGGAAGAACGAAGACGAAAGCGTCTGGTTCCCGCTCTGTTCGATTGCGAGCACCTCCCACTCGTAGAGGGTGTTGCGGCGCAGAAAGCCGGGCGGCACCGCGAGACTCGTCGCGGTTGCCGGCATCATCACGTCGAGAGTGATCTTCGGCAGTGCGGCGAGGCCGGTGTCTCCGAGTACGACCAACACCTGATACGCGATGATCGGGCTGCCATTTGGCGCGGCGACCGGCTCCCACTCGACGACGGCGCTTTCCGGATCGACTAGCGCGCCCCCTTCGTGCGGGCCCACCAGGAGCGGGCCGTCCGGGATGTTGTGGCTCAGTCGCGCGGCCCCGAGGAACCGCTCGCCCTCGGTACCCTTGCCGACGAAGCGGTACTCGCCCGCCGGGAAGCGCGCGAGGAAGCGCTCGAACGAAACTTCGTCGAAGCTCGGCTCGCCGCTCTCGAGGAACAGTTCGGTTCCCCCCTGTTTGGCGAAGATTCCGTGCGCGGTGGACCGGAACAGCTTTCGACCCTTCGGATCGTAGATCTCGACCCACTGCCAGGGATCCGAGTCGAGAAAGACCTGGACGCCGGCATCGCCGTCGGTGTCGTTCGTCTCGATCTTGAGTCGCGCGTCGCCGAACGCGACGCTCTGGCGCCGTTCGTCCTGCGGGTTAGATTGATCCTGACCCGCCTCTGCGGTCAATCCCGCGACCAGGATCGCGACTGCAACCACAATGGCCTCCAAGCTTTGTCTGCGTCGGAACATCGGAGTTTCTCCTTTTCGATGATGGTCTTGCGTTTCCCCGGATCGGCGGCGCGATGCCGCACGTCCGAGTCAGGCAGAGGCTACGCGGCGGAGATTGGGGCGAGATTGCCGCCGCATTGAAAGTTGGCAATCTCGGCGCACGCGACGACGCTGTCGTCGGAGGCCGCTCAGCGCATGCTCACCGCAAGATGAGCATCTGGTCAGGTTTCCCGCAGAACGGTTTCGAAGCTAGACCGCGTCGCTCGCCGTGGTCTAGAATTGCGATGCCGATCCGACTCGCGACTGCGAATGTCCGCGCCTAGGTCGTTACAGGGTGAAATCGACTCATGCGCCTGCTGCTCGTGGAAGACGATACGACTGTCGCCGCCTATGTTTGCAAGGGCCTCAGTGAGGC
Source organism: uncultured Spirochaetales bacterium (assembly GCA_964494795.1). Classification (GTDB taxonomy): domain Bacteria; phylum Myxococcota_A; class UBA9160; order UBA9160; family SMWR01; genus JACZVU01. The sequence continues at coordinate 3,544 of CAZBSV010000147.1, forward strand.
GGGGTTCGTGGTCGACCACGCCAGCGACGGGGTCGGAGGTCTCGCGATGGCTTCGGGTGCCGCGTACGACGCCGCGGTGATCGACCTGATGCTGCCCGGCATGGACGGGCTCGCGCTGATCGACGAACTTCGCCGGCGCAAGATCCAGCTGCCGGTGATCATCCTCAGTGCCAGGCGGTCCGTCGCAGAGCGGGTCGAGGGCCTGCACGCAGGCGGTGACGACTACCTCACCAAACCGTTCGCCTTTTCAGAGCTGTTGGCCCGGATTCAGGCGCTGATTCGCCGCGCGACGAACAGCCCCGAACCTTCCACGATCAGCGCCGGGGCGCTGCGCATCGATCTTCGCGCGCGCACGGTCAGCCGGGACGGCAGGCCGATTTTGCTGCAACCGCGCGAGTACGCGCTGCTCGAATACCTCGCGCGCAACGCCGGGCGGATCGTCTCGAAGACCATGATCATCGAGCACGTCTGGGACTACAACTTCGACCCCCACACCAACGTCGTCGAGTCGCGCATCTGCCGGTTGCGCGACAAGATCGACGCGGGTTTCGCAACTCCCTTGATCCACACCGTGCGCGGAATGGGATATGTCCTCCGATCCGACGACTAGACGAGGCCACAGCCTCGCGCTGCGCTTGACGTTCTGGTATGCGGGCATCTTCGCGACCTCCTGCGCACTCGCCTTCGCGGTCGTCTACGGGCTGATCGTCGCGACCGTGCAGGGCCGCCTCGACGAAGACCTGAGCGACGACGTCGAGGAGTTCGCCACCCTTTACGAGTCCGGAGGCGAGCCGCGCGTCGAACACGAGATGCGGCTCGACTCCAACGGCGATGAGGCGGAAAAGAGTTTCTTCCGGCTGTGGGCGCGCGACGGGCGGCTTCTACTCGCGACGGATCTCTCCGCTTTCGCCGGACTGCAGCCGCTTCCGCAAGCCGTCTTCGAGGCGGCAAAAACGGGCGAGCCCGTTCTCGTCACGTTGAATCTGCCAGAGCGCGATCACTCGGTGCGCGCGATCTACGGAGCAATCGCGCGCGACTTGATTCTCGAGATCGGGGAGTCCGTTGAAGACGACGCAGAGTTCATCGGAGCACTGCTGCGCGACATCGTTTCGCCGCTGGTCGCCTTCGTTCTGCTCGGCCTTCCCGTCGGTTGGTTCTTGGCGAGGCGTGCGTTGCGCGGAGTCGAGGACATCACGCGGACCGCCAGCGAGATCAGTGCGGGCGCGCTCGACCAACGGGTCGCGGTATCGGGAAAGAGCGACGAATTGGCGCGGCTCGCGCAGGTCTTCAACGCCATGCTGGATCGCATCCAAGCCCTGGTGGTCGGACTGCGTGAGATGGCCGATCACCTGGCGCACGATCTGCGCAGTCCACTCACGCGCATCCGCACCGCGGCCGAGATGACCCATTCCAACCAACCCAGCAGTTCAGCAGAGGTGTCGCTCGCCGAAACCGCGATGGAGGCCTGCGATCGCCTGCTCGAATTGATCGACACGAACCTCGAGATCACCGAGACGGAGTCGGGTGCCGCCTACCTGCGCGTCGGCGACTTCGACCTGGTCGAACTCGCACGCGACGCGTATGAGCTGTTCCAGCCGGTTGCGGAAGACCGTCAGATCAAGCTGACCGCCGAGCTACCCGCACGCTGCGAGCTGCGCGTCGATCGCCAGCGCGTGCAACGAGTGCTCGCAAACCTGATCGATAACGCGCTCAAGTACACACCGCCCGGAGGTCAGGTGGAGATCCGGCTGGTCGACGACGGGACTCTTGTGCGGCTCTTGGTCGCGGATACGGGCGTCGGCATCTCGCCCGAAGAGCGACCCCGCATCTTCGAGCGCTTCTTCCGCTGCGACCGAAGCCGCGCCGCGCCCGGTAACGGCCTCGGCCTGACCCAATGCCTCGCCAACGTGCGCGCCCACGGTGGCGACATCTCCGTCGAGAGCAACCCGGGCCGCGGTAGCACTTTCACCGTCAGCCTATTCCGCTTTTCGCGCTGAAATCGTAGGCTGGCTCGCTGGTCGCCCAGGCCCGAATCGAACTGGCCACGCTCTGATTTCGAGTTCTCGGCATAAGCCTACTCCCGACTACGGCGGGTTGCGCTTGAGTGCTACAAGCGGATTGATTTCGATCAGATTTCGATCAATTTGGGATCGCCGCGGTACGATTAGCCTATACGATGTGCGCTCGAGTCGAACGCACGGTGCTCGCGCAATGCTTCCGATCTTGGGCAGCGCGCTGGGAGTCATCAAGCATGCCCAACGGGTTAAACCCTGAATTCGTGATCGATCCGATGACCGATGGGGGGCGGCTTTGCTGCCTGCCCGCAATCGATGGGCTGACGCGGGAAGCGTCGAGGATCGAGTGTGCTCGTCTGCTGAACTTACGCGACGGGATCCGCGTGCTCGCGGGATTGCCACTTGCATACTCGCTGCTCGACCGCAAAGCTCTGTGTTTTCGAGATGGCGAAGCGCGTCGCCGATCGCGCTGTGCAGATCTGCGGTCGCCCGGGGTATATGCGTGAAAATGTGGCTGGGCGATTCTGCCGCGCGCTACGCGTCGAGCGCATCTCGGATGGCACCCGCGGAATGCGACATTTCGTCCTCGCGCGTGGGCGCATGAAGCGTGGCTTCGATGCGATGTAGACGATTCGCCGCCGTCGCCGCTTGCGCGATGCTCGCGGCCCCGACCCGCGCCGAGGAGCCCGTCGTCAACGTCTACAGCTGGGCGGACTACATCGGCCGAACGACGATCCAGGATTTCGAAGCCGAGTATGACATCGAGGTCAATTACGACATCTACGACGCCAGCGAGACCCTCGACACGAAGCTGCTGACGGGATCCACCGGCTACGACGTCGTCTCCCACGACATGCAACTCGCCGCGCGTATCATGCCCGTTGGCGTTTTCCAGCGGGTCGATCACGCGCGGTTGAGCAACTGGCACCTCCTCGACCCGCGCTTGCTCCAGATGTACGCCGTGTACGACCCCGGGGACCACTACGCCGTGCCCTACACCTGGGGCTCCACCGGTTTCGCCTATAACGTCGATATGATCAAGGCGCGCATGCCCGATGCGCCTGTCGACAGCGCAGACATGCTATTCAAGCCAGAAATCGTTTCGCGCTTCGCCGACTGCGGAATCACCTTCCTCGACTCGCCCACCGACGTCATCCCGATGGTGCTCATCTATCTCGGCTACTCGGGCGACAGCGTGGATCCGGCCGAGCTCGCGGAGGCGGAGGCGGTGTTGCGCTCGGTGCGCCCGTACATCCGCTACTTCAGCTCGACCAAGTTGCTGCTCGACCTGCCGAATGGCGACGTGTGCATTGCCATGAGCTGGTCGGGCGACTACGTGACGGCGAGCGTCGGCGCCAGCGAAGCTGGCGTCGACATCAATCTTGCCTACAGCGTGCCCAAGGAAGGTAGCGTCGCGTGGTACGATGCCTGGCTCATTCCAGCCGATGCTCCGCATCCCGAAAACGCGCATCGGTTCATCAACTACTTGCTGCGTCCGGACGTCATGGCCTCGATCACCAATCAAATCCACTACGCGAACCCGGTTCCCGCTTCCGCAGCCATGGTGAAGCCCGACTACCTGTCGAACCCCGCCATCTATCCGACGGATGAGATGATCGCGCGCATGCACATGAGAATGGTGCTGCCACCGAAGGTCGAGCGCATGCGCACGCGCCTCTGGGCGCGGGTCAAGAGCGGTCTGTGATCCCATGTCGACGAGCGTGAAGGACAAGATCACGGGCGGCGTTGCCGCGGACGCACCGTGGCGTGATCCGGACGCCGTCCCGTTCGTGCGTCTGAGCGGAGTGCGCAAGTATTTCGACAACTTCGCTGCCGTGGACGGCGTCGATCTCGAGATCTACGAGGGCGAACTCTTCTGCCTGCTGGGCGGTTCTGGCTGCGGCAAGACGACGCTGCTGCGCATGCTCGCTGGGCTGGAGCGGCCGAGCGCCGGCCGCATCAGCATCGACGGTGTCGACATGCTGAATTTGCCACCCTACGAACGGCCCGTGAACATGATGTTCCAGTCGTACGCGTTGTTTCCGCACATGACGGTCGAGCGGAACGTCGCCTACGGGCTGAAGAAGGAAGGCCTACCTGCTCGCGAAATCGCCACGCGCGTGAGCGAGATGCTGAACATGGTGCAACTCTCCGAGTTCGCATCGCGCAAGCCCGAGCAGCTCTCCGGAGGTCAGCGCCAGCGCGTCGCGTTGGCGCGTTCGCTCGTGAAACGCCCCAAGCTGCTGCTGCTCGACGAGCCGCTGGCCGCGCTCGACAAGAAGCTCCGGCAGCACACCCAGTTTGAGCTCGCCAACCTCCAGCATCAGCTCGGTGTCACGTTCATCGTCGTCACCCATGATCAAGAAGAGGCGATGACGCTCTCCACCCGCATCGCCGTGATGGATCGCGGCCGCATCGCCCAGGTCGGCACGCCAAACGAGATCTACGAGTATCCGCGCACGCGCTTCACCGCGGAGTTCATCGGCACGATGAACGTATTCGCGGGAATCGTCAAGTCGAGCGACGGCGAAAGCCTGCGCGTGCAGTGCGACGAGATCGGCTGCGTGCTCGTCGGCCGCCACGATGCGAAGCTAGCGGCCGGGACGGCGGTGTCGTGCGCGGTGCGCCCGGAAAAGATCTTCATCAGCCCCGAAGCACCGGATCCGGCTGGCCGCACGGTGCTGAAGGGCGTCGTGATGGATCTCGGTTATTTCGGAAATCTGTCGCTCTACCAGGTGAAGCTAGCGAGCGGCAAGATCGTGCAGGTCAGCGCGCAGAACCGCCGGCGCACCGCCGAGCGCACGCTGGAGTGGAACGACGAGGTCTATCTTTCCTGGGACGAGGGCAGCGTCGTCTTGCTGAGCGAATGAGCGCAGCTACGCAAACCGGCGGTTGGCAGCGACTCGCGATCGTGTTGCCCTACGCCTGGCTGCTCGTCTTCTTCCTCGCTCCCTTCGTCATCGTGCTGAAGATCAGCCTGGCGGACCCCATCATCGCGTCGCCACCCTTCAGCGCGTTCTTCGAGCATTTGAATGACGGCACCACGCGGCTTGGCGCCACCTTCGACAACTACCGCTATCTCTTCCAGGACAAGCTCTACGTCCTCACCTATTTGAACTCGCTGAAGCTGTCGCTCGTCTCGACGGCGCTGTGCCTGCTGCTCGGCTACCCGATGGCCTACGCGATCGCGCGCGCGCGGCCGGGGCCGCGCAACATCCTTCTGGTGCTCGTGATCCTGCCGTTCTGGATCTCCTTCCTGCTGCGCGTGTACGCGTGGGTGGGTATCCTGAACACGAACGGGCTGCTCAATCGCCTCCTACTCGGGCTGGGCGTCATCGACGAGCCGTTGCACATCATGTACACGAATACGGCCGTCTATATCGGCATCGTGTACTCCTATCTTCCGTTCATGATCCTGCCCCTGTACGCCAACCTGGAGCGGATGGATCTCGACTTGCGCGCGGCGGCGGCCGACCTTGGCGCGCGCCCGTGGCAGGTGTTCCTCGACATCACATTGCCATTGTCACTGCCGGGTGTGATTGCGGGCAGTCTGCTCGTGTTCATTCCCGCGATGGGCGAGTACGTCATTCCCAGCCTGCTCGGCGGCGACGGAACCTTGATGATCGGCCGCGTGGTGTTCGACGAGTTCTTCCTGAACCGCGACTGGCCGGTTGCCGCAGCCGTCGCGGTGGTGCTGCTGCTGCTTCTCGTCGCGCCGATGATGTGGTTCCAGCACGTGCAGGCCAAGGAAAGCCAGTCGTGAAGCGCGCCCCGCGCATCGATCTTGCGCTGGCCGCGCTCGCCTTCGGCTACGTCTTCCTGTACCTGCCGATCCTGCTCGTAGTCGTGTTCTCCTTCAACGATTCGCGGCTCGTCAGCGTCTGGGGCGGAGCGTCCCTGCGCTGGTACGGCGAGCTGCTGCACAACGACGCGATCCTCAGGGCAGCATGGCTCAGCCTGCGCGTCGGACTGGTCGCGGCAACCTGCGCGACCGCCCTCGGCACGCTCGCGGGTATCGCACTGGCGCGCGTAAAGTCGTTCCGCGGGCGGATCTTGTTCAGCGGCATGATCGCCGCTCCGCTGGTCATGCCGGAGGTGATCACCGGGCTGTCGCTGCTGCTCCTGTTCGTGTCCCTCCGATCGCTCTTCGGCTGGCCGAGCGGGCGCGGCACGACGACGATTGCCATCGCGCACATCACTTTTTGCATGGCCTACGTCGCGGTCATCGTGCAGTCGCGGCTCGCCAGCATGGACGAGTCGCTGGAAGAAGCGGCGATGGATCTTGGCGGCCGCCCGCTGCGCGTGCTCGTCGACATCACGCTGCCGCTCATCGCGCCGGCCATGATGTCGGGCTGGCTGCTTGCGTTCACGCTGTCGATCGACGATCTCGTGATCTCGAGCTTCGTTTCGGGTCCGGGCGCCACGACCCTGCCGATGCTGATCTTCTCCAAGGCCCGCCTCGGAGTGACGCCGGACATCAACGCGCTCGCGAGCCTGATGATCCTGGTGGTGAGCGTGGCCGTCGCGATCGCCGGCTGGTTGATGCTGCGCGAAGAGCGCCGGCGCGTGCGCGCCATGCAAGCAGCCGCGTCGGATTGAACTCGGCCTCGTCTCGAGGATCGCCGCTCGGCCAATCAACCACCGAGCTTCACGCCCCCGCCGTCCGTCACCTGGCAGCGCCCTGAGCCGCCGGCGAGCAGGCCGGCCTCGGGCTGCTTCAAGGCGATTTGACACCGCATCGTGTGACCTCGGTTGCCCTGCAGGGTGGCGACCAGCTTGCCGGTGTAGAAGTGCGCGAACTCGCCGACGGAGACGCCCTCTTCGGTCCACCCGCCGTCCGGATCGTGCTTCCAGAGCTGCCACTCGGGGCCGGACCAGCCGATCGACACGGCGGCCACGAGCTCCCCCTGCGTCGACTTCTCGATCTGCAGGTAGTCGCCGACGAAGGTCTCGCCGTCCGGACCGAGCGTGACGTGCATCGTACCCTTCCCGGTGTCATTTCCGAGCGATTCGAAGCTGAAGGGAACCTCCTGGCTCGAGCCCTGCGGCGGGGTCCAGCGGGCCAGCAACATGCCGCTGAGGCGCCCTGCCTCCGGCTGTCCTCCGCTCTCGGCAGACGCCAGCGCGCTTTCCCCCGCGCCACATGCGGGATAGCTGCGGGCGATGGACTCGGCGCGCTCCCGCGTCGCCGAGGTGATGCAGTCCGCCGCGTGTACTTCAGCCAGGCTGCGCCAACACGCCTTCGACGTGGCCCATCAGGTTTTCGGCACACTCGGCGAGAGGGTCGAAGACGAGCGATCTGTCAGGGGTTGCGTAACTTCATTCCGGTCGAGGTTTCTAATCTCGTCGAGCATCTGTTGGATGACACGTTCCACATCCACCGGGTCGCCTCCGACGAGCTCCGCATCGATTTGTTTGACGAAGTCTGGTTCGTACTCCCACTTTGTTTTTTCCCACCAGATTCGCCCAGCCCTGAAACCTACAAGGCCCGCCGATTGGTTCTTCGCATGAGCCCAACTCGCTTCGGAAGCCAAGCCGCCCCTGTAGGCGATCCAATTATTCTGTGTCGCGAGCATGAAACTGTGTAGGTATGCCCAGATCTGCCCAAGCTGTGCTGCGGTCAATTCCGCAGGATGGAACACTGCGGTGGCATATGCGGTGGAGGCCGCGTCACCCATGAACGCGAGTTCACTGGCGGCAATACCACGGTTGAGTTCGATGTCATTCTGCAGCCTGATCGTTTCAGTGTTGAAGTTCATTTGCATGGCAATCAGCACCAAGCCTCCGATAACGCCAAAATTTGCCAGCAGCGTCAGCCACCTGTTCGAGGCATCCAGACTCATCACGCGTCTCCTCAGCATTGAGTTCGATACGCAGCATAGGGTGGCTGGGCTTGAACGGGAATCCGGCTTGTTTTAGCGGCACAGTGCGATGCGCGGCTGTTGCCCTGCGATCAGGCAAGGCTCACCCCGGCGGCGCCAGCACATGCTCGACGTCGCGGAGCGGATGGGGAAAACAAGCCGGGTTTTCGGCAGTGCCCGCTAAGCCGCATTCGGTTAAGTTCAACTTGGATGGGGCAAAACTGTCATGTCGGGGTTGCCGCCGGTAGCCACGAAATGAAGCGGGCGGGTAGCCACGAAATGAAGCGGGCCGGTAGCCACGAACTGAAGAGGGCGGGTAGCCACGAAATGAAGAGGGCCGGTAGCCACGAAATGAAGCGGGCGGGTAGCCACGAACTGAAGCGGG
>CAZBSV010000148.1:0-17767 GCA_964494795.1 uncultured Spirochaetales bacterium
TAGCCGTCGTTGTAGGTGAAGCTGTGCAGCGACGTAAACGTCCCGTTCTCGTCGATCTTGAACAGCGTTCCGTAGCCGTAGCTGCCACCTCGGGGGGTTGACCCGTAGAGCGCGCCGTCGCTGCCGAGCGCGAGCGCCGTATCCGGGTAGGCGCCATCGACGTTGTAGTCGAAGCTGTGCAGCGACGTGAACGTCCCGCTCGCGTCGATCTTGAACAGCGTCCCGTAGCCGTAGGTGCCGCCTTCATTGGTTGACCCGTAGAGCGCGCCGTCGCTGCCGAGCGCGAGCGCCGCCTGCGGGTAGGCACCGTCGCTGGAGCTGAAGCTGTGCAGCGACGTGAACCTCCTGTTCTCGTCGATCTTGAACAGCGTCCCAGCGTTAGAGCTGCCGCCGTAGTAGGTTGACCCGTAGAGCGCGCGGTGGCTGCCGAGTGCGAGCGCCGAGCGCGGGTAGGAGCCGTCGCTGCCGTTGAAGCTGTGCAGCGGTGTAAACGTCCCGCTCGCGTCGATCTTGAACAGCGTCCCGTAGTAGCCATAGCTGCCGCCGTCATTGGTTGACCCGTAGAGCGCGCCGTCGCTGCCGAGCGCGAGCGCCCCGGGGTTCCTCGCTCCAAGCGTGAAGCCGTGGAGGACCTCGAGCGTGGGCGATGCCAGAGCGTTCGAGACGAACCCGAGCAGGAGCGTGGTGCCGAAGAGTACGGCGGCGACCGACTGGCGGTGACGGTTGGTGGGGGGGATCATGAGATGCGTCGTCCCGTTGTGGCGGTTTCAGTGCGGCGTTGCGTTCTCGCATGGGTCTATCCTGCCCGTGCACCTCTTTGATTCTCAGCCGTTCGGTTTCCTTGAGGCCACGACCCGATCTTGCGCGCAAGGCCCCATCAATCCTGAGCCTCGAGCAGAGCGATTGCACGTCAATTCGGCGAACTCGGGAAGAAAAAACGACCCCAAGGCGCCCCGCGGCGCGTCGAAGTCACAAAGTCCCCGGAATCTCTCGATTCCGAGCGCTTGAGTGGTAGCGGGCGAGGGATTCGCGGGGGGGAAGGCCTGCCCATCGCTGGACAGGGAAACGTTATATCGTCGGCAACGTGAACCGCGCCTGATCGCTCGCTCTGCCTGTGGCTGGCGTTTTTGCGCAGGGCGAGGCACGAAGGAGATGGCCATGCAGGGAGCCATCGGCGCGGGGCCGGTGCGGGCTGGATACCGAATCGCGTCCATCGACACGCTGCGCGGAGTCGCGCTGCTCGGCATCCTGATCATGAACATCGTCAGCTTCGGGTTGGTTGGCAGCGCATTCAGCAACCCGGTTCCGGACGCTGCGCTTACAGGCGTCAACTTCTTCACCTACGTCAGTGTCGAGGTGTTGTTCGAAGGTTCCATGCGCGCCATCTTTTCGATGCTATTCGGCGCTGGTGTCATTCTATTCACCACGCGGACCGACGGCTCGGCGGCCGCGGCTGAAATAGCGGACCTCTACTACAGACGCACCATGTTGCTGATCCTGTTCGGGCTGTGTGACGCGTTCCTGCTGCTGTGGACGGGCGACATTCTCTATATCTACGGCATCGTCGGTTTATTCCTGTTTCCGCTGCGCAACGTCACTGCTTCGCGGCTGCTGTCCGCTGCGCTGCTCATGCTGGTGCTGTACGCCACGGCAGAGCTATTCCGGCTCCAGCGTTTTACGGATATGCAGGCCGAGGCCGCCGAAGCCCAGACGTTGCTCGCTGACGACCGGGAATTGGATGATGAGCAACAGGAGGCGATCGACGCCTGGCAGGAAGAGCTGGAGGCGATCCGGCCCAAGCAGAGCGATATCGACGAAGAGCTGGCGATGCGTCGCTCCGGCTACTTCACGCTGCTCGCGGGCCAAGCGTCCGAAGTGGTCGAGTACCAGGCCGTTTCCGTCCGCTCGTATAATTTTTGGGACGCCTTGATCACCATGGTACTGGGCATGGCGCTGTACAAATATCGCGTGTTCGACGCGAGCCGCAGCTACCGGTTCTACACGCTGATGACGTTCCTCGGATTCGCCATAGGCCTGCCGGTGAACGCCTGGGAGGTGTACCGATTCGCTGCCAGCAACTACGACATCTTCTCCACCATCATGCCGACCTACGACATCGGCAGGCTGGGCTGCGCGTTCGGCTACGTTGGGCTAGTCATGCTTTTTTGTAAGTCGGGAATTTTGAGCGGGTTGAGGGTGAGCCTGGCGGCGGTGGGTCGCATGGCGCTGACCAACTACCTCACCCACTCGATCCTCTGTGCACTGATTTTTACCGGTGTAGGATTCGGCCTGGTCGGCGAGCTGCAGCGCTACCAGCTCTACTACGTGGTGGCCGGCATCTGGCTAGTCCAGCTCATCGTCAGCCCGCTGTGGCTGCGTCACTATCGATTCGGGCCCGCCGAATGGCTGTGGCGAAGCCTGACCTACGGCACGCGACAGCCGATGCGCAACTGATCCTGGAGTTACTCTTCAAAAGCGTCCGTCGGTGCTGTTGGTGGCTCCGGCCGGTAGCCAGGCGGTTCTCGCGACCGGACTGAATTCAGCGCTGCGAGTCGTAGGAAACATTGCGCGGCACTCGACGGGCCCCGAAAGGATCTCGACTGCGGTTCCCGTTGGCGCTAACAATCCGACCGCCGCTACGTGACCCGCGTCGATCCGGATCGGCCGGTCGTGGCCCAGGGGAGAATCGAAGTGACGACCACGGCTGTGGACACCGAGCAGCTGATGATCTCGCGCCGCCTCGAGCACGTTCATCACCGGCCGATTTGCTTTTTCTACATCGACGACTATCTGCCCAGCGATCTCTATCGGTCCCTGTACACGAACTATCCGAGGGATGTGGGATACAGCTACGACAAGTACGGGAAAATGGGATTCCGATCCTCCGAGGAGCCCGACGCCGTCAGGCGCTTCTGCGCGAGCAATCCGGCCTGGCAGGCGCTGATCGAGTTCTTCAGCTCGGACGAGTTCCTCGACGATGTGCGGCAAAGCTTTGCGCCAGATCTGGTCGAGGCGCGCGGACTCGCGGGCCGTCGTCGCTGGATCAACTGCAACACGCGCGACGCCCCTCGCAGCTGGCTGAAGTATCAGCTGCAGGAACCGATACGCACCACCTTCCAGTTCTCGCTGCTGCCAAAAGACGCCGCGATCGTTCCTCACACCGATGCCCCGCGAAAGATGGTGAGCCTGCTGTTGTACTTCCGCGATCCGGATTGGAAGGACAGCTTTGGAGGCAATACCGAGTACTACGTACCGCGCGATCCACGTCGAGCGCGCCATTGGAAGCAGACAGCGCGAATTCCGTTCGAGGAGTTCAAACCGATCGGTGAGACCGCGTACGTCGGAAACCGGCTGACCGGATTCGTTCGCTCGCGCGTCTCTTGGCACGGGGTCCGCCCGATTTCCTGCCCGGAGGGAATGGCGCGCAAGGCTCTGCTCATCAATATCAAGAAACTCACCTTCGCCAAACGCCACGTACCCTGAAGCCGCGGCTGCGGATCTCGTGGGACCGGCGGACCGCGGAAGCCCTCGCGCGGATCCCCTGATTGCTACACGACCCGAAGCGAACCCCGGGGCGTGCAGTGAATCGGGGCAGGCTCAGGACGCTCCGGCGCGTTCAGCCCGCGGTTTCGCTGGCCGTTGTCGGCGATGCCGCGCGCCGCGAGTCGGTTCGGAGTTTCGCGATCAACCCCGACACATAATGGGGTGACTTGGTTCTGCGGGCGAGTACGACGTAGCAGGCCGGGACGGCGAACAGTGTCAGCACGGCGGACAGCGTCACGCCGAACACCACCACGATCCCGATCGGCTCGCGCGATTCGGCTCCGGCGCCGGTCGCCAGCAGCAGCGGCAGCGCCCCGAACGTGGTCGATGCGCTCGTCATCAGGATTGGCCGCAGGCGAATGCGCGAGGCCTCGACGACCGCCTCTCGAAGCGCCATGCCCCGATCGCGCAGCTGGTTGGCAAATTCGACGATGAGCACGCCGTTTTTCGCTGCGAGGCCGATCAGCAGGATCGCGCCGATCTGGCTGAAGATGTTGATCGATGCTCCCCAAACCCAGAGACCGATCAACGCGCCGGTGATTGCGAGCGGCACGCTGACCAAGATCACGACCGGGTGGACGAAGCTCTCGAACTGCGCGGCGAGTACCAGATAAACGATCGCGATTGCGAGCGCGAAGGTGATCGTGAGGCTGCTGCCCGACGCCCGAAACTCGCGCGACTCCCCGTCCCAGTCGAGACGGGCGCCCGGCGGCAATACCTCGCGCGCGCGCGCTTCCAGCGCGTCGACGGCCTCGCCGAGGCTTGTTCCCTCGGCGAGGCTCGCGTCGAGCGTCACCGCCCGCATGCGGTCGAAGCGGGCGAGCTCCTCGGGCCCAGCGCGCTCGACGAGCGTCACCAGGTTCGCGAGCGGGATCAACTGATCGCTGGCGGTGGAGCGAACGTAAAGGTTGGTGAGATCATCGGGGCTCGCGCGATGGGCGTCGCGCCCCTGCAGGATCACGTTGTATTCGCGCCCGCGATCGACGTAGGTGGTGACGATGCGCGAACCCAGCATCGTCTCGAGCGTGCGACCCACCGCCTCGAGCGAAACGCCGAGCGTCGCTGCGCGATCGCGGTCCACACGGACGTCGATCTGGGGCTTGCGCTCCTGGTAGTTGCTGTCGGGGCTCACGAGCTCTGGCATCTCGTTCATTGCAACGAGCAACGTGTCGCGCCAGGACTCCAGCTGCGCGTAGTCCGGTCCGCCCACCACGAGCTGTAGCGGCCGACCCTCGCGGCGAACACCAAGCGCCTGCGACGGAATCACGGAGGCCCGGATACCGGGTAGATCGTTCAGCGCGGTCTGCAGCCGTGCGCCGATCTCACCTGCACTCTCGTCTCTCTCGTCCCACGGATCGAGCAGCACGATCACACGCAGCGAGTTGACGGACCCAGTCGAGTCGAAGGTCGCGGGTAGGCGCAGCAGCACGCGCGTCACCGGGCCGTTCTCGATCTCACGCATCAGGATCGACTCGATCTGGCGCGCATAGCGGTCCGTGTATTCGAAGCTCGCGCCCTCGGGCGCGCGGATCATGACCGCGAACACGCCGCTGTCTTCCTCGGGCGCGTACTCGGTCGGCAGGATTGCGAGCAGCAGCAGCGCGAGGAGCGAGGCCAGCACGCAGCCGGCGAGCGTCCACGCGGGCCGGTCCACCACGCGCGTGAGGAGTGCGCGGTAACGCTCGGAGAGCCGCTGGAAGAACGCGTCGAGGTGGCTGGCGAGGCCGCGCCGGCGCGCGCCATCGACGAAGAGCTTCGAGCACATCATCGGCGAGAGCGTGAGCGCGACGAGGCTCGAGAAGAGCACCGCTGCGGCGAGTGTGATACCCAGCTCGCTGAAGAGCCGCCCGATGTCCCCCTGGATGAATGACAGCGGCACGAAGACGGCAACCAGCACGAGTGTCGTCGCGACGACCGCGAAACCAATCTCTCGGGAACCCTCCAGCGCGGCGAGCAGCGCCGGCTGCCCGCGCTCGATCCGTCGGTAGATGTTCTCCAGCACGATGATCGAGTCGTCGACGACGAGACCGATCGCCAACACCAGACCTAGCAACGTGAGCGTGTTCACGCTGTAGCCGAGCGCTGCCATCAGCATGAAGGTCGCGATCACCGAGACCGGCACGACTACCGCGGGTACGAGGGTTGCGCGCAGCGTGCCAAGAAAGAGATAGATGACCGCGAGCACCAGCACGATCGCAAAGACGAGGGCTTCGTAGACCTCGCTCATCGAGGCCTCGATGAACTCCGCACGGTCGTAATTCAGCTCGATCTTCATGCCCTCGGGCAGATCCGCCGCCATGCGCTCCGCCTCGGCGCGCACGCCCCGCGATACCTCGACGGTGTTGGCCTTCGAGAGCTGCTCGATGGTGATCGAGACGGCCGGGATGCCATTCGCGCGCGCGACGTTGCGTTCGTTCTCGGCGCCCAGCCGCACGTCGGCCACGTCACCGAGCCGCACGAGCTGGTCGCCCACGCCGCGCGCCACGACCAGGCGCCGGAAGTCGTCCGGCGTGGTGAGGCCCGTCTGGGTGCGGAGGCTGAACTCCCGCTGCGTGGATTCGATGCGCCCGGCCGGCAGCTCCACGTTCTCGGCACGCAGCGCATTCTCGATATCGATCACCGTCAGTCCGCGCGCGGCAAGCGACTCGCGGTCCAGCCAGACCCGCATCGCGTAGCGCCGCTCGCCGGAAATGCGCACGCGCGCGACGCCAGGCACCGAGGAGAATCGGTCGATCAGGTAGCGCTCCGCGTAGTCGGTGATCTCCAGTCCGGAAAGGTTGTCGGACGTGAGATTGAGATACATGACCGGACGCGTGTCGTTGTCGACCTTCGCGATCTCCGGTGCGTCCGCGTCTTCGGGAAGCTCGGCGGCCACGCGGGCGACCCGGTCGCGGATGTCGTTGGCAGCCTCGTCCACGCCTCGTTCGAGCCCGAACTCCACCCGGATCGACGACAACTCGTCGCGGCTCGAAGAGGTGAGCTTCTCGATGCCCTCGAGACCGGCGATGCGATCCTCGATGACTTGCGTGACTTTCGTCTCGATCACCTGCGCGGAGGCGCCGCGGTAAGCGGTGTCGATCGAGATGACGGGCGGGTCGATGTCGGGATACTGGCGAACCGGCAGGTTTGCGAGCGCGGCGAGCCCGAGGATCACGAGCAGCAGCGACACCACCGTGGCAAAAACGGGGCGCCGGATCGAGAGTTCCGAAAGGATCACGGGGCGTCCTGTGTCAGCCGGATGCGTTCGATCACTTTCACAGCCTGCCCATCTATGACCTTCTGGGTTCCCTCGGCGACCACCAGCTCGCCGGCGCGAAGCCCGTCGAGCACCTCGACCTGTCCGGGGCGCCGCCGTCCCGTCCGGATCTCGCGCTTCTCCACCACACTGTCTGCACCCACGACCAGCACGAACTGGCGGCTCTGCTCCGGCAGCACGGCCTGCTCGGGAATCACGAGCGCCTTCACGTCGCCGCGCAGCAGCGTGACGGTGAGAAACATGCCGGGCCGCAAGCGACCTTCCGGGTTCGGTACGAGTGCGCGGACGGTCAGGCTGCGGGTCACCGGATCCACCCGGGTGTCGATCGAGGCAACCGTGCCCTCGAAGCGATCGTCCGGCCAGGAGGCGCTGTTGGCGATTACGGGAAGGCCGACCTCGAGGCGCGACAGCGCTGTCTCCGGAACATCGAAGTCGAGCTTGATCGGATCCGTATCGTCGAGCGTGGTAATGACCGTCGCGGGTGTCACGAGGCTTCCCGGGCTCACGCGCCGGAGTCCGACGCGGCCCGCAAACGGCGCGCGCACGACCGTGTCGGCGAGCCGAGACGCGGCGGCGTCGAGCGCGGCGCTGATGGCGTCGTTTGCCGCGACGAGGCGCTCGAGCTCGGCCGCAGAAACCGTCTTGCTCTCGAAGAGCTCGCGGGCGCGGCGCAGCTGGCCCTTCGAATCCACCAGGTTTGCACGCGCGGCGGCCACCGCGGCGCGCGTCTCCGCGTCTTCGAGCGTCACGAGCACGCGTCCCGCCTCGACGCTCGCCCCCTCTTCGAATTGGATTTCGCGAATCCGCTCGGAGATCTTCGGCCGCACTTCGATCGATTCGTTGGCGCCCGCGGTGCCCAGACCCTCGACGCTGAGCGGGAACGCGACGAGCGCCGCCTCGGCCCCGATGATCCCGGGCGCATCCGCCGCCGCCGCAGCGGTGGCGAGAAGCGCGGCCGCGAATCCGCGCGACGCTGCGCGTTGGAGCCCTCCCCGCGGCTTCGCTGTTCGCATCCTGAACACCGTAGCCAATTCCGCGCACGCGCTAGCGCGCGGGCCCGGAGCCGGCTTTCGGGACCGCCTCGGCGGGTGGGCGAGACGCCAGCGTGCTCGGTGAACCATTCCGCGCGCAGGCTTCTCGCCCACCCATCCGTCAATCATGCCGAACGAAACTCGGCGCACGCGGAGGCCGCGAAGCGAAATCCAGCGGAGCAGATTCTGGGCCCCCGTTAGTCGCACGCACTGTGTTGCTCGCGTATCCACTCGAGCAAGGCAGGCCCGGGGGGTAATCCGCTGCTGAACGCCGCGGCGTGCAACCGCGCCAAAGTGTCCGCGCGCGGCGATCGCGCGGCGGCGGTCAGCCGCCCGAGAGGCGAAATCACCCGCCTTGGAGAGTCTCGCATGCCGTGACGGGAGAGGTTACAGGTCGCCGTCGTCCGCGTCGGCTTGGTTGCGGAGAACTCCGATTCCAGATCGGGCAGTTCTTGGCGGGTGGCAGGTCAGTCGCGGTCGGCAGCCGGCCGCGCGCAGAGCAAGGTCTCCTCACCGCTTCGCAAGACGAACTGCCGGGAGACCTGCGCACAGGCTTGGGGCGAGGCCTTCGGAGCCGGAGCGTCGCAGTCGAGCGCCTCGCAGTAGGCGTGGCAGAGCGCGCGTGGCGCGCTCTCGAGTTCGAGCGTCGCGCACGGCGCCTCGTATTGCACCAGGAGCTGTGGCGAGGACACGAGGTCGTCCGCTTCGCGTGAGGCGAAGCGCTTCGCGGTGGAGGGTGATCCCTCTTCCCCCAACAGAAGCCAGCCGTGGTTGGTGTCCGGGGAGTCGACCCATGCCTGCACGTCGGCGATCGCGGCCGGCGTCGAACCCCAGCGCACGACCTCCGCCTCGCCTACGAGCATCGTCGCACTCGCGCCACCGACGAAGTCGCCTCCCGGGCTCTGCCAGAACGCCGTGTCGTAGTACGTGTGGATCCAGCTGGCGTCGCCCGGCGCCGCGGGAGCGCCGCCGCCTCCGCCTGCTGCCGACTCCCCCTCACCCCAGGCCGTCAGCACGCGGTGCAATCCGATCTCGACCGGCTGCGGATTCGAGGGCGTGAGCGTCAGGCTGAGCTCGGCTCGCGTCACGATCACACCGGACGGCAGCGCGCTGGCCACGTCGAACAGGAGCAGGGCGCGCCGAACGGAGCCGTTCGACTGGCTCGTTCGCCCGACGAAGACTGCCGACCCGGCGCCGTTGCTGCTGGCTCCGGTCAGGCTCTCGATCAGCGTGTTGTCGGCAGCTGCGGGAATGACCAGCGTCTCCGCCGACGCCGAGACGGCGAGCGCTGCAGCCCCGAGGAAAAGCCAGCTCAGCGCTCGACCGCGCCTGCGCGTCGCGCTTGCGGTAATCACCTCGCACCTCCGACGACTGGCTCGCGCCGGTCCACTCGCGCTGTGACGCGAGCGAGATGCACGCAGTATACCTGTCGCTCGAAGCAGCGAGCGGCACGCGCCAGCCCGCGGCGGGACATGCGGCGTTCGTACCCAGCATTGCGGGGCATTCTGGGGCAATACCGGGCCCTGCACGCCCTGCGTCCCGCCCCGACTCCGGCACGCGCCTTGCTTGAATGGCACGCGCCTTGCTTGAATGGCGATTGGGAGGACGCGATGTTAGCCCGCTCGTCTGCCGCCTTGGCGATTGTCTCTGCGCTCCTCGTTGCCGCTCCGGGGCGAGCCGACGTGATCACCATCGGCCCGATCAAGGACAACACGCTTTACGAACCCATCGTGCAGGAAAGCTACGCCGACGTGAGCAACGGCGCGGGTTCGACGATGTTCACGGGCAGGGTCAAGGATGCCACGAACCAGGCGGGAGACGTTGCGATCCGCCGCGCAGTGCTCGAGTTCGACATCGCCGGCAGCATCCCTGCCGGCGCGACCATCGACAGCGTCCAACTGACACTCTATTGCGACAAGGTAAGGCAGAACACGAACTTCAACGCGACTCTGCAGCGCTTGCTCTCGGAGTGGGGTGAGGGCACGTCGAACACCGGGAACTCCCAGCAGGGTCGGGGTGAGCTGGCGACGGCGAACGACGCGACCTGGCGGCATACTTTCTTTCCGTCGCTGTTCTGGAGTACGCCCGGCGGCAATTACTTGTCCACAGCGAGTGCCACGAGAGCAGTGGGGCCGACGGGAACCTACACGTGGGGCTCGACGTCGGGGGTGGTCGCGGACGTACAGACCTGGCTTGATGACGACTCCCAGAACCACGGCTGGATCGTCAGGTCCGACGAATCGCAGACCGAGACGGCCAAGCGCTTCGCGACCCGCGAGAACACGACGATCAACAACCGACCCAGGCTCGTCGTCAGCTACACGCCCGCAACGATCACCGGCGCGTGTTGCGACGGTTCGTCGTGCGCGCTGACCGCGCCCGGGTCTTGCGCGCCACCCGCGGCCTACCAGGGAGACGGCACGACCTGCACGCCCAATCCCTGCTTCGTGTCGACCGGTGCCTGCTGCGCCAGCGATGGCAGCTGTTCCGAGGTCACGCAGGCGTCCTGCGCGGGCTCCGGCTGGAGCTACCGGGGCGACGCCAGCACCTGCTCGGCGACCGAATGCCCCGTCGTGCTCACCCCGTACCTGGATCCGCTCCCGATTCCGCCCGTCGCCCAGCCCGTGAGCGGCGCGCCGGGAGGCATCGCGACCTACGAGCTGGCGATGAAGGAGTCGAAGGCCTCGCTGCACAGCGAGCTCCCGCTGACGACCGTGTGGGGCTTCGACGACAGCACGCATGGCGCGGGTTTCTTGGGTCCCACCATCGAGGCGCGTTCGCATCTGCCCGTGACGGTGAACTGGACCAACGACCTTCGCGTCTTCGAGACGGGACAGCTCCGGAACTCGCACTATCTGCGCGTCGACACTTGCGTTCCCGAGGCGCTGAACGATGCCCTGACCGTCTTCCACCTCCACGGCGGACACGTGCCTGCGGCAATCGACGGCTATCCCGAGAACACGTTCCGGCCCGGCGACCCGCCAGTCTCCTACGTCTATCCAAACAACCAGCAGGCGGGCTTCCTCTGGTACCACGACCACTCGATCGGCATCACCCGGTTGAACGTCTACATGGGTCTCGCGGGCCTCTACCTGCTCCGCGACGATGTCGAAGGCGCACTGAACCTTCCGCTCGGACAGTACGAGATTCCCTTGATCCTCCAGGACCGCTCGTTCAACTCCGACGGCTCGTTCCGCTATCCGGCCGACTGGGAGGATAACGTCTTCGGCGACAAGATCCTGGTAAACGGAATGGTGTGGCCCTACCTGGACGTCAAGAAGGGCAAGTATCGCTTCCGGATCGTGAACGGCTCGGGCTCGCGCGTCTACACCTTGTCGCTATCACCCCCGAGCGGCGTGCTGAACTTCACGGTCATCGGGACGGAGCTGGGTCTGCTCGCGGCCCCGGTCAACGGCGTCGGCCAGCTGACCATCGGCCCGGGCGAACGCTACGACGTCGTCCTGAACTTCGCCGGCCTTAACAATGGCGACGAGGTCCTGCTGGAGAACTCGGCCGGCGCGCCGTTCCCGAACGGCGCGTTGGACGTCGCCGACGTCATGAAGTTCCGGGTCACGAACCTTGCCGGCGACACCGATCCGCTCCCGACCACGCTTCGAAGCATCACCCCGCTGGACCCTGCCAGCGCGGTCGCGACGCGAGATCTCGTCCTGAAGCGATCGGGGCTCGACCCCTGCGGGCGTCAGAGCTGGACGATCAACGGCCTCGGCTGGCACGACATCACCGAGTTCCCCGAACTGGGGACGGTCGAGATCTGGCGCTTCATCAACGACTCCGGCGTTGCGCACCCGATGCACATGCACCTGGTCGCGTTCCAGATCCTGGATCGGGACGGATTCACCAAGGGCCCCGGAGGAGAGATCCTGCCCGACGGCAGTCCGCAGTTACCGCCCGCTGAGCAGAGTGGTTGGAAGGACACGGCTATGGTCGGGCCGAACGAGATCCTGAGGGTGATTGCGAAGTTTGAGGACTACGAGGGAAAGTACGCGTACCACTGTCACATCCTCGAGCACGAAGACAACGAGATGATGCGGCAGTTCCAGGTGGTTCCGGAGCCGGACGCCACACTGATGCTGGGGGCGGGGGCTCTGCTCGTGGTGGCACTGGCGCGCCGGCGCGCGGGACGCGCACGTATCGGCCTGCTGGATCTGGGCGGCGATGAGGTGCCGCGAGGCGCTTCGCGATGAGCGCGAGCGGCTGGTGCCGGTTTCTTGGGCTTGCCAGCATCATCAATCAAGAGAGCAATCGTAGGGTCCTTCAGCGGGAGGATGCGGATCGTCTGCATTGAGCGCCCATGCGAAGACAAAGGCGAGTCCGTCAATGTCACAGCCCGAAAGAACCGGGTCCACTAATTCGGACCAGCCGTAGCCCATCAAATCCCAACTTTCGAGCAAGTTGGTGGTATGCCCCAGCCCGAGTGCATGTCCAAGTTCATGCTGAGTCACCCATCCCAGATATTCAGGGCTATATGGAGGAGTGTCACTGCTGGCTGGGAAATCGGAGCTGACGAGGATATTCGGACATCTGTGATCGCCGCATACTGCATATCCGGCAAATACGACGCCGCCTGCCCGCAGAACATAGTGGAGAACAATATCCGCCTTTTGCGGATTTTTTGCGGTGCTTGTGATGTTGGTCAAGGTGATTTGCCCATCGAAGCAGTCAAGCAGAGTGTTGCTCCAGGTCGCGATGGCCGCGCTGATGGCGTTCCGTTGCGCCGCTTTGGCTTTGGGATGCGCCTGAACAGCGATCGTGAGGTTGGTATGATCCCACCAGTAACCCGGGTAATAGTTGCTGAGAATTTCGAGCGCGTCAGCATTCGACTCTGGCAACGTACAGCTCACGAGATTGCGGGCAGGCGCTTCCTGTGAGCCTGCTTGTGCGGACATGGGAGTGAGCAGCGAGATCAGAACAACGATGACAACGCGTGATCTTTGGAATTTCATGAAGTTTCTCCTTTGGGCGATCGAGCCACGGTTCTACGTCGGGTGCATCCCGGCCGCCGGCTGGCTGCTGCTGCCGTTCATCGTCGAGACCCGAGGTCGCACGCTGGCGCACTAGGCAGACGTATGTAGCCGATGGCTTCGCGGTATTCTTGCACGTCGCGCCGAACCTCAGGGGGTTGAATGTCAGACGCTCCGCGCCCGCAGCAGTCCGCCTTGCGAACCGCACTCGCCGGCCTCATTGGCAACGTGCTCGAGTGGTTCGACTTCGCGGTGTACGGCTACTTCGCCAGCAACATCGGCCATCAGTTTTTCCCCAAGTCGGATCCGGCAGCGCAGCAGTTCCTCGCGTTCGCCGTGTTCGCGCTGGGCTTCCTGGCCCGGCCGGCCGGCAGCCTCATCCTCGGCCGCGTCGGCGATCGCATCGGCCGCCGGCCGCTCCTGACCCTGTCGATCGCATTGATGGGCGGCGCGACTCTGATTCTCGGACTGCTGCCCACGTACGAACAGATCGGCATCGCCGCGCCGATGCTGCTGATGTTGATGCGCATCGCTCAGGGCTTGTCGCTCGGTGGCGAGTTCACCGGGTCCATGGTGTACACGACCGAGGCGGCGTCGCCGATGATCCGCGGCCTGGTCAGCAGCTCAACGGCAGCCGGCACGACGATCGGGTTCATCCTCGGCTCCGCGACCGCATGGGCGATCAATGCCAACATGTCCTCGTCGGAAGTCGACGCCTGGGGATGGCGAATTCCGTTCGTCGGCAGCATCGTGTTCATGATCATCGGGTACCTTCTGCGACGAGGCATCAAGGAGACCGATGAAGGTCTCAAGGCCATCGCGGCGCGCCCCGCGCTGCTGCCGTCTCTCATCGCCGACCGACTGTCGATCCTCCAGGCCTTCGGCGTCGTGGCGATGACGAACGCGGCGTACTACCTGACGTTCACGTTCGCGGTGGAGCAGCGGAAGAGTCTCGCGGCCGCGGGCGGGGTGACCAGCGGTGGCGAATTCCTGCTCGCCAATACGCTGAGCCTGTTCGTGGTCCTGGGCTCCAAAGTGTTGGGCGGTTGGCTCTCGGATCAGGTCGGCCGACGACGACTGATGATCATGCTTCAGGTCAGTGTGATCGCGATCATCTACTTCGCCCAACAGATGATGATGTTCGGCACGCCCGGGACGTTCATCCTTGGGCAGATGCTGCTCGCCGTGCCGCTCGGGATGGCGCTCGGCCTGCAGGGCGCGATGCTGGTGGAGATCTTCCCGCTGCGCACGCGCGTCACGTCGATGAGCTTCGCCTACAGCATCACGCTCGCGCTGGCCGGCGGCACGGCGCCGATGGTCTCGAGCTGGCTGATCAAGACGTTCGATCAACCGCTCGCGCCGGCGTTCTACATCATCGTCCACGGCCTGATCGGCTTGGCGATCATGTGGCCGATGGGCGAGACGAACGATCGGCCGCTCGATCGATAGCGGCTCGCGGCCGATCGATCTATGGGTCTATCGATCTAACGGTCTATTTCGAAAACGCCACCAACGATTTCATCTTCTCGTCGTCGAACACGCCTTCCCAGCGGACGACGACGGCCGTCGCGATGCCAATTCGGCTGAGCGGGCGGCCGATTTCCCTGTCAGTTGCCGACGAGGGCCGCCAACGTCCCAGGTTGCCTGATTCGTTGAGTGGTTGAGCGCCGCTCCGCCGTGAAGTCCGAGCTCCCTCGGAGTGCACGCGTTTTCGGCCTGACGGATCTTGACCGTGAGGTATCAGCCCGCCTAGCGTTACCACGACGTACGAAGGTCCCGGCCCGGTGGTCGGGGCCGCACTGATGACCTGAGAGGATTGAGCGGAGAGGATTGAGGGATATGGAGTCGATCGATCGAAGGACGTTGTTGCAGCGTGGTGCGGTACTGGCGGGAGCCGCGGTGGTCGGGCCCTTGATCCTTGCCGGGAGAGCCAGGGCCGCCGCCGCCCCCGGCTATGGCGAACTCGTGCCCGACCCCAACGGTCTCTTGTCGCTGCCGCGCAACTTCTCCTACCGCATCGTCGATGAGACAGACGACGCGATCCCCGTCTTCACCGACGATCCAAAGGTAGTGCTCGGGCAACCAGCTGCACCGGATGGGCAGGCGTTCTTCCCACATCCGACCAATCGCAAGCTGTGGCGCGTGGTTCGCAACCACGAACTCGGTTCTGGCACGGCGCTGGGTGATCTAAGCAAGGCCTACGACCAAGACGTTGCGGGGAGCATCGTCATCTACGACATCGATCCGGTGACCATGAAGTCGGTGAAGAAGCGACTGGTGGCCAGCGGCCTGCTGTGGCCGTGCTCCGGTGGTGCCACGCCGCGCAAGACCTGGCTGACCTGCGAGGAGGGCACACACTTCACCGGCACGGCGGCTCTCACGAAGCGACACGGCTACGTGTTCGAGATTCCGTCCACTGCCACCAGCCAGATCTCGCCGCTGCCGATCACGGCGATGGGGCGGTTCGCTCACGAGTCCGCGGTCACCGACCCCAAGACCGGGATCGTCTACATGACCGAGGACGACACCCCGGCCGGCTTCTACCGGTACGTCCCCAAGGACAAGAACAACCTCCTGGCCGGCGGCACCCTGTGGATGCTCAAGATCGTCGGGGAATGGGCATACGACACCCGCAAGCATCAGACCCCCGGGCGTGATCTCCGCGTCGAGTGGGTAGAGATCGACCCGGAGGATGTCGATCCCGACCTCGAGACTAAGGGCCCCAGCGCGCGTGTCACCCTGCGGGGCATCGACCAGGGTGCCGCGATCTTCGACTACCTGGAAGGCGAGGACTTCAAGAACGGCGCGGTCACGTTCAACAGCGCCTACGGCGGCGATCAGAACCACGGTCAGGTGTGGCGGTACACGCCGTCGAACGGAACGCTGCGGCTGCTCTACGAGACGCACAACCGCGACATCCTGGACACGCCGGACAACGTCGCGGTGAGTCCTCGCGGCGGCGTGCTCCTGTGCGAGGACGGCTACCCGCGCAACCATCTGCGTGGCCTCACGTCCAGCGGCCAGGTCTTCGACTTCGCCGAGAACTTGCTGGACGGTGGGGACTCGGAATTCGCCGGGCCGGCGTACACACCCGACGGGAACACCTTGATGGTGGCGATCCAACGGCCAGGGATCACCCTCGCGATCACCGGACGCTGGGGAACCGGTCTGCTGTAAGCGTTGTGGAGAGGCTCGGCGCCTGCCGGGCCGCAGCGTCGTCGCATAGCCGTGTTTGTGCTGGCTTCGACCGCTGGCATCGCCGGCGAAGAACGATCGTCGCTACCGCTCGTTCACTTCCATCCAGTCGAGCCAGTCATCGGCCAGCACGCGGAATACGTCGGTCCGTTCGATCCGGCCGAGGTGATGCCCGGCGAGATCGAAGGTGGCTGTAGCCCGTCAGCAGCTTTCGGATCTTCGGACGCTCTAAGCTAAGAGGCACTTTACAGCGCCCAGCACCCCGAGCAGCGTCTCGACATGGCTGACCCCCGCCAAGCCAAACTGAGGCTTGCCGCCATCCTTTTGAGATCTGGGTAAACTAGCCCTCCAACTATCTGGATAAGCCGGGGCGACCCAGATGTCACTCATCGCCGAACTCAAACGCCGCAACGTTTTCCGGGTAGGCGCCGCCTACGCGATCGTGGCCTGGCTCCTGGTGGAAGTCGCTTCGGTCGTGCTTCCGACCTTCGAGGCGCCCGAATGGGTGATGAAGGCATTCACCTTTCTCGTGATCCTGGGCTTCCCGCTCGCCCTGATCCTCGCGTGGGCGTTCGAGCTGACTCCTGAGGGGATCAAACGGGAATCAGCGGTTGATCGCGCCGAGTCCATCGCCCACCCATCCGGCCGAAAACTCGATTTCGGGATTATCGCACTGCTGGTAATTGCTGTCGTGTACTTCGCAGTGGATAAATTCGTGCTGGAAGCCGAGTCGGAGCAGCGAAAGCAAGCTACTGAACAGGCTTCCGGAGGAGTGTCGGTCGCGCGCGAAGCATCGATCGCCGTGCTGGCGTTCGCCGATCTGAGTCCCGGCCACGACCAGGAGTATTTTTCTGATGGCATCGCCGAGGAAATTCTCAACGCGCTGGCGCAGGTGCCGGAGCTGAAAGTTGCCGGTCGCACCTCGTCGTTCTACTTCAAGGGCAAGGACGAAACCTTGCAGGCGATCGGTACCGCGCTCGGCGTGGCACACGTGCTGGAAGGCTCGGTGCGCAAGCAGGGCGACCAGGTGCGCATCACGGCGCAGCTGATCCGCGCAGACAACGGCTTCCACCTGTGGTCGCAGAGCTACGACGGCGAACTGAAAGACGTGTTTGATTTGCAGGAGCGCATCGCGCGCGAGATCACCGGCTCGCTCAAGGTGGTGCTGGCGGGTGGTGAGGAAATGCGATTGGCGCCAAAGACCACGCAAAACGCGGAGGCGCATCAGCTCTACTTGAAGGGCCGCCACGCGACGACGACGCTGAACGATTGGGACAGTGCCATTCGCTACCTGCAGCAAGCGGTGGCGCGCGATCCGAGCTACGCGCAGCCGTACGTCGGGCTCGCCGAATACTACATTTGGAGCGCCGATTGGATCCTGTCACCACTTGAAGCCTGTCCGCGTGCCCAAGAAGCCGCCGAGAAGGCGCTGCAGCTCGACGCCTCGTTGGCAGAGCCGCACGTCTGGCTGGCGCTGGCGCGCTGGTGGTGCCGCTATGACCCTGAAGGGGCGCGCCGTGAATTCGAAACGGCGCTCGTATTGCAGCCAGACCTGATCTCGGCTCACGAATGGTACGGCTACTTTCTGGTCGCCACCGGCGAGATCGAACAGGGCCTCGCTGAGTCGCGCCGCGCGGTCGAGCTGGATCCGTTGTCAGCTCACACCAGCGTCCTGCTGGGCTTGAACCTGTTTTTCGCCGGTCGCAATGATGAGGCGACCCAACCGTTGCGCACTGCGCTCACGATCGATCCCGACTCCT
>CAZBSV010000149.1:0-39676 GCA_964494795.1 uncultured Spirochaetales bacterium
CCACCCGAGACGGCCAAGTGCCAGTATCTGTTGTTGTTTCTCTGAGTCCAAGACATTTGCCATAACGAACGAGGCTACTGCCTCGCGCGCCGTCAATGTCCCGGACGACTCCGTGTCCTATGGCCGGTTTTCAAGTGATCATCTATGGCCGCTTTTGGGTGATCACCGAGGCTATCGCTAACCCAGGATAGATTGCTATCGCCAACCGAGGATAGATTGCTATCGCTAACCGAGGATAGATTGCTATCGCTAACCGAGGAGGTATCCGTGATTCGAAGCATGAGCGTGATTGCGGCACTGATTTGCTGGATGGCGTCCATGCCGGCAGCCGCTGTTCCGAGCGCCGAGCAAGTCCTGACGACGATCGGCTTTTCGGCCGACGCGATGCAGCAGGTACTCGACGGCCAGTTCGTCACCACGGACTTGAAGCCGACATCGGAGCGCGAACTCGCAATGGCGCTGGCGTTTCTCGTCCACGAGCCTCCGGCTGCGTTGATCGATGACGTCAAAAAAAGCCTCGTCGCGAGCGTCGACCCCGATGTCATAGCCAGCGGGAAAATTGCGGGCGATGGAAATCTCGATGACTTCGCCGCGCTCTCGCTTGGATCCGGCGCGCAGAACCAGATCAAGCTCTTCCTGGGCGCAAAGCCCGGCGAGGATCTCAACCTGTCATCGACGGAGATCAGCGCCTTCCAGGCGCTCGCCAAAGCGGACACCCACGATCAAAAGGCGGTCGAGGACCAGCTGCGAAAGCTGTTGCTCGCGCGCTTTCAGGCCTACCACAGCCGCGGACTCGACGGCGTCGACGCCTACGATCGCGGCGGCGAGCAGACGCCTGCGGGAGGCGATCTGCGACGCGCGGTCGAAGCCGCCACGGGTTTGAAGGCGAGCGCAGCGAACTTCTACGACGCGCTGCTCAACTACCCCGAGTCCCGCCCGGCTGGACTCGAAGAGGACTTCGCCTGGACCCACTACATGGCTCACGGCGATCCCGTCTTCCTGCTCACCCATCGACTCTGGATGCCGGAAGGCGAGGCTTGGGTAATGGCGCAGCGCCAGTTCTACGTGACGGCCAGCTACAACAGCGTTCAAGCACTCGCGGCCTTTCTCCCGGTAGACGCAGGAACGCTCGTCGTATATCTGAATCGCACGTCGACCGATCAGGTGGCCGGATTCGGGGGCTCGACGAAGCGCGCGATGGGTACCAAGGTGATGTCCTCCCAGATCGAGGGGCTCTTCGAGAAAGTGAAAGCTGCGGCTGAGAAATAGAACCGGAGGTTTCGTGGCACGCACAGCCAATTTTCGGGCGCTGCTGGTCGCCGCGCTGCTCTCCTTGGGGATGACGTGCGCTCAGCCGCCGCCGGTCGAGCTCGCGACCTTGCCGGACCCGACCGGATCGGAGCCCGTCTCCTATCTCGAGCAGGTAAAACCGGTTCTCGAAAATCGCTGCGTGGTCTGCCACGGTTGTTACGACGCACCGTGCCAGCTGCAGTTTTCTTCCTACGCGGGACTGGACCGCGGCGCGACGAAGTTACCCGTCTACCAATCGAGCCGGCTCAAGACGGCTCCGCTCACACGGCTCGACATCGACGCCCACAACACCGACGCGTGGCGGAAGCTGGACTTCTTCTCCGTGCTCGAAACACCCGACAGCGTCGGCTACGGGTCGCTCTTGCTCAACATGCTCGCACTGGGTCGAGCCCGGCCCGCGAGCCCGGATGCTCGACTGCCCGACAGCTTCCCGCTCGACATCAATCGCAAACTGTCGTGCCCGACCGCCACCGAATTCGAACGCTATGCGAGCGAGCACCCGCTCGGCGGCATGCCCTACGGGATGGCACCACTGACGGACCAAGAGATCGGAGTGCTAGCCGCGTGGGTCCAACAGGGGGCCGCTCCGCCTCCTGCTCCGCCGCTTCTCCCGCAAGCGGCGCTCGACCAGATTGCGAGCTGGGAGAAGTTTCTCAATGGAACGTCGCTCAAGCAGCGGATCGCGTCTCGCTACCTCTACGAACATTGGTTTCTCGCGCATCTGCGCCTAGAAGATCTGCCAACTGGACCCTTCTTCCGCGTGCTCCGCTCTTCGACACCGCCTGGAACCCCTGCGACGGAGATCGCGACGCGACGACCCTACGACGCTCCGGGCGTGGAAACTTTCTGGTACCGGCTGCTGCCGATCGAGTCGACGATCGTCCACAAGACGCACATCGTCTATCCGCTCGGAGAGGCGAAGATGCGTCGACTCTCGGAACTGTTCATCGAGTCGGACTGGCAGCCCACGAGTCTTCCCGCTTACGACGCCAGCGATGGATCCAACCCGTTCGCGACTTTCGCCGAGATGCCAGTCCGCGCTCGCTACCAGTTCCTGCTCGACGACGCCCAGTATTTCGTGATGACGTTCATCCGCGGACCGGTCTGCCACGGGCAGGTCGCCGTCTCGGTCATCGAGGATCAATTCTTCATCACGTTCCTCGATCCCGACAGCGACATGTCGGTGATCGACGACGCCTTTCTCGCGGAAACCGCCGAACTTCTGAGCCTGCCCGGAGAGAACGAAGGTGATCTCTCGGTCGGTGGCGTCTGGCTCAAATACAATCTCGCCCAGCGCCGCTATCTCGACGTGCGCGAAAAATATTACGACAAACTCGACCCGCTTGGCCTCGGACCCACCCTCGATGCGATCTGGGACGGCGACGGGCACAATCCCAACGCGCTGCTCACGGTCTTTCGGCATTTCGACAACGCCACGGTCGTCAAGGGATTCGTCGGAGAGATGCCGAAGACCGCGTGGACGCTCGACTTCCCGCTCTTCGAGCGGATCTACTACGACCTGGTCGCGAACTTCGACGTCTTCGGAAACGTCGCGCATCAGATCTCGACGCGGCTCTACATGGATCACCTCCGGATGCAGTCCGAAAATCTCTTCCTCGCATTCGTACCGGTGTATCTCCGCGAAGACATCCGGGCCTCGTGGTACGTAGGCGCGGAGCGCGATCGCTCGTATCGGGTAAACGAGCTTCGCAGCAATCATCACGCGACGCAGATTCGCTTCGAGACGCGCGACGTGACGAAGGAGTTGTTGCAGATGATCGAAGCGCGCGATCCCGCGGTGGCGGGGCCCGCGGATCTGCTCAACCGATGCGGCAATCCTCCGTGTGACTCTGCGGATTCCACCTCGCTCGAGCGGCGCGCACAGCGCGTACTCCAGAAATTGACGGGTGTGACCGGACCGTGGGTCGCCGAACTTCCCGAATCGGCATTTCTGATCGTACGCTCAGGAGACAGCGCCGAAACGGACGCGAGCTTCACGCTCGTACACAACAGAGCGCATACGAACGTGGCGGCGATGTTCGACGAGGACGAGCGACTCATCCCCGAACAAGACACGCTCACGGTCGTCCGGGGCTATCTGGGAAGCTACCCGAACTTCTTCTTCGAAGTGGCGATCGACGAGATCGACGCCTTCGCGCGGACGCTCACGTCGGTCGAAAACGCCGCCGATTTCGAGAAGCTCGCCGACCGCTGGGGTGTGCGCCGCACGAGTCCGCGATTCTGGAATACCCTCGACTGGGTTCACCAGGACGATCGGCAGCGCGACCCCACAGAAGCCGGGATCTTCGATTTCGGGCGCTACAACAATCTTTGAACCCGAGATCAGCAGCCCATCTCACGCCCATGGCCGCGTGAACGCAATCGCTACTCTTCAGTGTCGCGCCCCGAGAGCGTCGCCAGCCGCTTTTGCATTCGCTCGGCCCAGAAGTCGAACGCGAGCTTGACGTCGCTCCACTTCTTGATGCCGCCGCGAATCGCCTTGGTGCCCTGGCGCTCGTCCAGTCCGGCCAGCAGGCGCACGCCCGAGACCGAGTCGGTGACTTCAGCCTCGGCGCCGACTTTTCCGACCAGCACGGAGCTGCCCGCCGCCATCCCGCCGATCGTCGTCAGCAGTCGCAATTGGGGGACGATCGAGGTGATCGTATCCATCACGACCCTGGAGCCCTTTGCCTCGGTGATCGCCGCGCGCAGCCGAAGTACGTTCGGGCCGGGGCGATCGACGATCTCGTAGTCCTTGGAAAGGCTCTCGTGAAGCGCAGCGTAGAAATAATCGGTCAAACGCTGCTGGTCCTCTTGCGAAACATCGTCGGTTTTCTGGTCACGCCAGAGCGTCACGGAATCGATGAGGATCGCGTTGTAGCGCGCCCAGTCCACGCTCGGATTGATGTAGATCAGCTGCGATTCGTCGCCTTTTCCCTCGCGCAGGTCCGAGTAGTTGCCGAGGAATCCGGACGCTTCGCCGATCCCGCGGGACTGCCGGGTGGTCGCGCAGGCCGCGAGCATCGCTGCGGCCGCGACGCATGCGATCGCGAGGAACGTTCGAGAAGTTCGGAAGTGTCGTTCGGGGGTCATCGCTGGTTCCTTTCTTTCAGAATTGCGCAAGCCGTATCCGAGTCCGATCGTGGGAACCGTGCCCAACGCCGGGGCGGGCAGTATGCCAGCAAATCGCTCCAATTCAACCCAGCGTGCAGCCATCGGCGGAATTATTGCTCGTGCGAATCGCCGGAATGGCGTAGGCTTCGAAGCTCTGAGGGCGACCCAGCGTGTGGGCAATCGCCCGCATTGTACGCGCGCCAGAGATGGCTCGGACCGACTGCGCGGCGAGCACAACCACGGCGAGCACAGCCACAACAGGAAATCATCCACGACGATGCCGGACAGAAAACCCCTGACACAGCATGGATTCCTGGAGCTGCCGGTCACCCGCGACCTGGCGGAGATCAGCGCGGACATCGCGATTCTCGGCGTGCCGTACGATCTCGCGACCACCGGGCGCTCGGGCGCCCGGGAGGGGCCACTCGGCGTGCGCCGGGCTTCGTGGCACTTGAGCTGGGAAGCGCGCCGCTGGCCCTGGCGCTTTGCACTCGCGGATCGGCTGAGCGCAATCGATTACGGGGACGTGATCTTCGATCCGGGCAACAACGCGCAGATGGTCGAAGTGCTCCAGCAGGAAGCCAGAGAACTGCTCGCAGCCGGCAAGACGATCCTCACGCTCGGCGGGGATCACTACATTTCGCTTCCACTGTTGCGCGAGCACCATGCGGTGTATGGACCGATCTCGCTGGTCCACTTCGACGCGCACACCGACACCGAGCCGATCGAGGGCAGCTTCAATCACGGCAGCATGTTTCGCGAGGCGCTCGAGGAGGGTCTGCTCGCCGCTGAACACTGCGTGCAGATCGGCATCCGCACCGAGTACGAGTACGACGACCACCCTTTCAGGGTGCTCGACGCCGCGTGGGTCAATCTTCACACGGCGCGCGAAGCCGGCGAGCTGATCCGCCGCACGATCGGTGATACACCCACATACGTCACGTTCGACATCGACTGTCTCGACCCCGCATTTGCACCCGGAACCGGAACGCCCGTCCCTGGAGGTATTTCGACGGAGCGCGCGCTCGAGATCCTGCGAGAACTCGTGGGTTGCAACCTGGTCGGAATGGATGTGGTCGAAGTGGCTCCCGCCTACGACCACGCTGAACTCGCGGCGCTCGCCGCCGCGACGATCGCACTCGAACTGCTCTACATCAAAGCCGCCAAGCCCGCGGACCTGGCTGCCGCGCGAGCAGCACACCGCAGCTAGGAGCTCGAACCCGGAACGGGTTCGAGGTGCGCCGCAAGGGAAGCGAAGCTTCCCCCGCTAGCCGACGCGCACGGCTCCGCTGCGTCAGCCGAGAAGCGTCTGTGAATCGCGAAGCGGCTATGCTTGCGCGTCGCAAATTCGGGAGTGGCAATGAGCGATCGCTTCGACGGTCTTCGACGAGAGATGCAGCGGCAGATCGACGAAGGCATCCGCCCCTCGATACAGGTCGCGGTCGATTGGAAGGGCGAGCTGGTATTCGACGAGGCGATCGGGGCGGATGCAACGACGGCATCCAACTATCTGCTGTTCAGTTCCACCAAACCGCTGATTGCGGTCGCGCTGCTCCAGATCGTCGATGAAGGCGGCGCCAAGCTGCAAGATCGCGTTCGCAGCTACATCCCAGAATTCGGAGTTCACGGGAAGGAAGCCTGCACGATCGCCCACCTGCTCTCGCACCGGGGCGGTTTCCCGGATACGGGCAGCCGAATGAACGCGTTGGGCAGCGTTTCCCGCGGCTGGGAAGCAGCGCTGGCTGCCGTTTGCGAAATGGAAGCGCAGTGGGAGCCGGGCCGGGATCGCGGCTACCACCCATCCTCGAGCTGGTTCATCGTCGGAGAATTGATTCAGCGGCTGCGCGCTCGCCCGCTCTGGGAAACGCTGCGCGAGCGGGTTCTCGATCCGGCCGGCATCGCGGCCGACGGATTTTCGCTCGGGAATCCGGACGTCCTCAGCCAGCCTGCGATGCGGGTGATCACACGCAAGGAGCGGGGCGCGCCCACCGACGGCGACTGGTGGAACGACCCCTCGACTCATCGCGCGCTGATTCCAGCTGGCAACGGCGTGTCGCGCGCCAACCAGATGGTTCGCTTCTATCGAGCGATGCTGAATCTCGGCAGCGGAGACAACGGGCGGCTGCTCTCCGCGTCGATGGCTCGAATCGCAACCTTCCCGCACGTTGTCGGAACCATCGACCGGACGTTTCTAGCCGATGTTCCATGGGGCCTCGGCTTCCGGATCAAACACGCCATTGCGTCGACGGACGATTTCGGAAACACAGCGACTCCGGGAAGCTTCGGTCATGGCGGACACTTCCTGGTGAACACCGCCTGGGCCGATCCGGGCAAGGATCTCGCGGCCTGCATTCTCTCGAATGGACTGACGGCGCCGCGGGTCGGAACGAGGGCCGTCATCGCGCTGTCGCAAGCGATCCACGACGCGGTGGATGCGTCGGGTTAGCGGACGGCTTCGCCGAGCCGATCGATGGCTGCGTCGAGCGCGGCTTCGAACCCCGATTCCCAGGATTCGCTCTCCGGGTAGAGGATTGCCCGCGAGGAATTGACGACTCCACCCTCGCGCCCGCCGCCGCTGCGCACGCAAAATCCGCTGACCGCCTGTTCGGCGCTGGCCCCCTGGGCGCCGAAACCCGGCACGAGGAAAAGGGCGGCGGGAAGCCGCCGCCGCACCCGCTCGGCCTGCTCGCCGTGGTTTGCACCGACGACCACGCCGAGCGACGACCAGCCCGTCTCGGGACCGACGAGTCGCTCGCAGTCGTCGGCGAGCATGCCGGCCACCGCCTCGAAGACCGTTTCGTTCCCGAGCGAGCGATCCTGAAGATCACGCGAGCCGGGGTTGCTGGTCTTCGCGAGCACGAAAGCTCCCCGGCCGTGAGCGTGGCAGCGATCGATGAAGGGAGCTAGCGAGTCTCGACCCAGATAGGGGTTGATGGTGATCGCATCCACGTCGAGCGCGGCCCCGGGCTCGAGGTAGGCGCGCGCGTAGCCTTCCGCGCTCGATCCGATGTCGCCGCGCTTGGCGTCGAGAATCAGCATCAGTTCGCGGGCGCGACAGCGATCGACGAGAACTTCGAGGACCTGAAGCCCGCGCCATCCCAATTGCTCGAACAGCGCAATCTGCGGCTTGACGACGGCAATCCGCTTTTCGAGCCGATCGATCACCTCGGCGCAAAAAGCCTGCACCACCTCGGATGTCGCGGGGTCTTCGGCACGCATCGAGCCCCTGCGAAACGACTGCGGAATCCGCTCGAGATGCGGATCCAACCCGACACACAATGGATGTCCGAGTTCGCGGACCCGCCGAATCAATTCATCCGCAAAATGCACCGCTCCAAGATACTCCAATCCCCCACCAACCAAAGACGAGCCGGGCGGCTGCGCACTGGCGGGTGGAGCCCAACTACAACCAACCGCGATGTGTCCGGGCGGAGCCCCGCCTGGGCGGATTCCGTCGATTCCGAACGGGTAGTCGCCCGGACCCGAGGGGGAGGGCCATCGGGCTCAAACCCCATGTCGCCCGATGGCCCTCCCCCTCGGGTCCGGGCGATCGAGTGAACAGCGGTTCACCGAACGCGCGACGGTTTTTTCGATTTCAGAAAACCGCTCGCACGCAGCGGGAGGCGAGAGCGCATAACGCGATATGGGGTTTGAGCGGTATGCGCTCTCGCCTCCCGCTCCGGCCGAGGCCCTCGAAGCCGCGACCAGCGTTAGGCCCGCCAGCAAAGCCGCGGCGATCGAATTCCGAATCTCGCCCCTCCTGATTCGCACGATCAGCGCGACTCAGAGCCGAGTTCGCGCTTCTGAAACGACACGAGCAGGATCAACACGCTCGCGATCATCCAGAACCCGAGCTTCAACAACACGGCGCTGGCGTCGAGCTGCGGAGTCACGGGAACGATCCATGGCTCGAGCGCGACCACCACCGCCGCGCACAGCGGCGGCAACAGGTGCCCCAGAATCTCGCCCAGCTTGCCGAGCGACACCCCGAAGAGCGCAAAGACATCGACGAAGACGACTGCGCCGATGAAGAACAGGACGCTCAACGCAGTCCCGATCCGCGCGAGAAACAGCGACAACGCCATCGCCAACGCCGCCACCACGAGTGAGCCCGCCGCGCACGCGAGCCCCGCCCAGAGCGCGGCAGCAAGCGGGACGCCATGTCGCAGATGCAGCAGATAGGCGCTCACCGTCAACACCAGCGCACCCGTCGCGTATGCGATACCGAGCGCACCCGCGAGCCGCGCGAGCGCAAACTCGCTGCGCCGCACGGGCCGGGCGAGAACCAGATTGGCAGAGCCGTCCGAGACCGTTTCCGCAAGGTGATCGGATGCCAGCAGGCCGGCGAGCAGCATCGTCCAGAGCGAAAGAACGCTGAATATCAGCATCCCAGTCCAACCCGAAATGTCTTCGAGTGATACGGACGAACCGCCTCGAGCCAAATCGCTCGAGCCGACACACGACGTGCAGCTGTTCACCGCCAGTAGCGAGAGCAGCGCAGAAACCGCGATGACGGGCACGATTCGCCGCCGCGTTGCGTCGCGCAACGCTTCGCCGGCGAGTTCGCAGAGAATTCGGCTCGTGGCGGGCCTCATCGTCCAACCAGCCTCACGAAGGCATCCTCGAGCGTTTCGCCCTCGCCCAGCAATTCATCGAGACTGCCGCTCGCAACGAGGGCTCCCTGGTCGAGGATCGCGACTCGATCGCAGGTGCGCTCGACCTCCGAGAGCAGATGCGAACTCACCAGGATCGAACAACCCCGAGCGCGCGCCTTCAACATCCAGTCCCGCGCGTCGCGAACGCCGATGGGATCCAGTCCTGAAGTGGGCTCGTCGAGAATCAGGAGTTTTGGCTTCGCGAGAAAAGCCTGCGCGAAGCCCACGCGCTGGCTCAGGCCTTTCGAGAGCGAGCCTAGCCGGTCGCGTGCGCGCGCGACCAGACCGCTCTGCTCCAACACGGTTTCGAGATCGCTCTCGAGTTCCGCTCCATCCAGGCCCGCGAGAATCGCGTGATGCTTCAAGAACGCGCGCACCGTCATGCGGCTCGGAAGATTCAAGCGCTCCGGCAGGTACGCAACACCGACCCGTGACGCTGGATCGCCTGGCGGCAGTCCCTGCAGCCGGACGATTCCCGCGCTGGCGCGGATGAATCCGAGCAGAATCCGCAGAGCGCTGGTCTTGCCCGCGCCGTTCGGGCCCAGCAATCCGAGCGCCGAACCTTCATCGAGCGAGAGATTCAAATCGCGAAGCGCATGGCGCCGGCCGTAGCGCTTCGAGACGCCCACAAGTTCCAGCGCGGCCATGGCCTGACGGGCCGTCTACGTGTCGGTGCGGCGACGCACGATCTTGACGCCGCCGAGCGCCTTGAACTGCACGACTCGCCGCAACGTCGAGTTCGCGACCGCCGAACTCTCGGTCGACAGCGCGCGCTTGAGGGCTTCGAAATCACCCGACTGTTGGAAGGCCTCCACGGCGTCCATCTGCTTGCTGGACGGTCGCTTGGGGGCCCGCGGGCCGCGCGACGTGTCCGCCTCGTAATCGCGCTGAAAAGCGTCTGGGTTGAATCCGCGCTTCTCGAGAATGCGCTTCACCTTGGGTGCGGCGAGCACCTTGGACCAGAATTCGTCCGGAGACTTGCCACCACCAATACGCTTCGAGACAGCCATATTACTCCTTCTTCACTCCCTCTTCGCACTCATTTCGGAACTTCGCACGCATTTCGGAGCTTCGAACGCATTTCGGAACTTCGCACCCATTTCGGAACTTCGCACGCATTTCGGGACTTCGCGCGCATTTCCGAAGATTGGGCGCTGTATTTTTGCGATGTGCTCTAGCCGCGCATTCGGACTGCCGACTTTCATCTCTGCCATAACGCAGCGTGGAGTGAGGCCGACTGGCCTCTGTTTAGTCGGCATACTATCGCATGAGACTCGACTGCGGCAAATGGCCGTATCCGCGCTGGTGATATTGCTGCGCTTCGATAGCCTGTAGCGTCCCGCTCGACCACCCTGTAAATGGCCGCGGCACTGCTGAGGGCGAATGACCAAAACCAGCCGCGTGCGTTGGAAGCACTTCCTACCCTGGATTGTGTCTGCGGCGCTGCTTTTCTACGTCTTCAACGTTGCGACGGATTGGGATCGCCTGCGTGACGCCACCGCACGGGCAAACGTAGCACTCTTTCTCGCATTCACGACAGCAGACCGACTCGCATTCTTCTTCGTCTGGGCGCTGCTTCAGGCAGCCGCAGTGCGGCGATTCGTCGCCCATGTTCCGATCCACTCGATCGTCGCGATCCGCGGCGGCTCGGAGTTACTTCGCGCCGTCAGCAATCCTCTCTCGGACGGCGCGTTCTTTCTCGGACTGGGGCGGCTCACCGGTGGACGACTCGAAGCCGTCCTCGCCGCGGCGCTGGTGCCGACGATCTGTCACTTCCTCGTTCTCGCGCTTCAAATGACATTGGCGTTCCCATTCCTGCCGGGAACCTTCGACGCGAATCGAGACGTCTTCGTCACGGTTGCCGTCACCTGGGCGATCGTCCTGATCCTCGCGGTCGGCGTTCGCGCGTCAGCGACGGGTTCGACCCGGATTCCGGGCGCCCGGCGGGTGCGGGACTGGCTCGAGCGTTTCCCGCTGCGGGAGATTCGGCCGTTCTTCTTCGGCTTTCTGGCGCTGACGATCTTCGACATTGTCATTCAGGGCCTCGCGTCTCGTGCATTCGGAGTGGAGATCGCATGGACGGCGCTCGCCGCGCGCATTCCCTTGCTCTACCTCGCGCTCGTGATACCGAGCCTCGGAAACTTCGGAACCCGCGAACTCGCCTGGGCCGGCCTGTTCTCGGAATTCGGGACGCGAGACGAGTTGATCGCGTATGCGTTCGCCGTCAACTCCGTCTACCTGATCCTGAATGTCCTGATCGGAACGCTGTTCTTGAAGCGCGCGTTGCAGCTCGTGGCCGAGGTGCGAAGGGTCCGAAAGGCCGGCGAACCCGCCCCCGCTCCGCTCCTCCGGGACCCGACGGACGGTTGACGGCCGCGGAAACCCTCGACGCCGGCGCAATTCGTGCGCGGGCGACGGAGTCCGTGTAGGATACGCGGGCACTGCTAGTCCGGATGGCGTCTCCAGTCAGCCGCTTTCCCGAGCGGCAGAACCGAGTGGGATATTCGCATGGCGAGAAAACGCAGCCGGACAGCGGTCCTCAAGCGACAGCGCGAGGTCAAGAAATCGGAAAAGCAGGCTCTGAAGCGGGAGAAGCGCGACATTCGCAAGGAAACACCCGGGCACGAAGGGGTCGCCACGCGCGACGACCTTGCGGGCTACGGATTCCCGATCGACGATCTCGACGACCACGAAACGTCGAAACGAGGCTCCATGTAATAAAAGGCTCCATGTAATAAAAGGCTCCACGTAATAAAAGGCTCCATGTAATAAAAGGCTTCACGCAATAAGAGGCTCCACCTAATGAGAGGCCCTAGGTAATGAAGAGACGATGGCAGACGAAAGACTGATCGCGGTCTTCATCGACTACGAGAACCTCGCGATCGGCGTGCGCGAGATGCGCAAGGGCAACTTCAAGATCGACCTGGTGCTGCGACGCCTGCTCGAAAAGGGCCGCATCGTCTACAAGCGCGCGTATTGCGACTGGAGTTCCTACCGGCCCGCGGTCCGTGAATTTCACGGATTCGGCGTGGAGATGGTCGACATTCCGCAGTCGAAGGCAAGCGGGAAGAACAGTGCCGACATCCGCATGGTCGTCGACGCGCTCGATCTCTGTTACCAGAAGCCGCACATCGACACTTTCGCGCTGATCTCGGGCGACAGCGATTTCTCTCCTCTCGCCGCCAAACTCAAGGAAAACGATCGGCACGTGATCGGCTGCGGGGTCAAGAGTTCGACATCGGATCTGCTCGTCGGAAGTAGTGACGAATTCATCTATTATGACGACCTCATTCGCGTGGCCGAGAAGGCCGAGAAACCCAAGAAGCCGAAGAGCGAAAAATCCACACCCGCCGCCGAGAAACGCGAGGATGCCGTGGACAAGATCGTAGAGATCGTTCGCTCGCTGGAGCGAGACTACGACACGGTCTGGGGTTCGATGGTGAAGCAGACGACCCGGCGCGTATTTCCGAGCTTCAACGAGGAGTACTTCGGCTACCAGAGCTTTGCCGAAGTGCTCGAAGCGGTCGAACAGGCGGGAAAGATCGATCTGGACTACGACGAGAAGCGCGGCAACTACGTGGTGCGGACGAAGCGCAGTTGATCCACTCGATCCCGCTGCGACCGGATCGATCGCTGGATATCCCGCTGCGACTGGATCGACCGCCGCTGCGGATCGGCTTGCCACCGGGATTCCCGCTGCGAACTAGAGGCGACGCCTGAGTCGCGCGCCGAAGAAACCCGCGACACCCAGAAAAACGAAAATGGGCCCCCAGCCGCCGATCACCGGCGGGATTACCGCGCCATAACCCAGGGACCGGGAGACTCCCGTCAGCAAGATGTAACCAATCCCCACGACGACACTCAAGAGCAGCGTCTGCGCGGGGCCCGGAAAGGGCGGCCCCCCCACCGCGAAGAAGAGCAAGAGTGCCGGGAGCACGATACAGGCCAGGGGCTGGGCGAGCTTGACGTGATAATCGACCCGAAGCGGCCTCGGGTCCACGTTGTCCGCCATGGCTTCTTCGATCAAGCCGACGAGATCTCCGACACTGAGGTGCATCGAGTCGACTTCTGCGGGAAGCGCATCGCCAAGATTGGCAAAATTCTCCGCGTGCACGCTTCGCACCCGCCCGCTCGAAATTTCGATACCGGACGGATCGGTCAACAGCCACCAGCCGTTGCCGACATGGCGGGCCCGAGTCGCATCGATTCGCTTCACCGGCAGTCGATCTTCGCCAATCTCATAGATCGAAAGGCCCGACGCGTACCCGCGATCCGGATCGAATCGCTCCGCCTCGAGAATCTTGTTCCCGATCCGATACCAGACGGCACTCTTGCGTCGCTCGTCGAGCTGTTGAGCGTAAGAGCCCTTGATCTCCGACCGCTTGAGTTCATCGGCAACCACGTTCGCTCGCGGCACGATCACGTTATCCAAGATTGCGTCAGCTGGAACCACCAGTGCGGAAAGGACCAAGACCGGGAGCAACGCGCGGGGCGCGGGAATCCCGCAGGCGCGCATCCCGATCAGTTCCCCTTCGACGGCGAGCAGGCTCACCGTCAACGCCGTGGCAACCAGAAGCGACATCGGAATCACTCGCGATGCCAACAGCACCACGCGCGCGCCATAGAAGCGCATCACCTCGATGCCGGTCGCGTTGTAACGGCTGAACCACGCGAGCCTCTCCATGATGTCGATCAGCAGGTACGCGACCAGCAAGATCGCGAACGACAACAGGGCGAGGCGGATGAATCGAGCGGCGACATAACGAGGCAACGGATAGCTCCGCAGACGCGGCTCCCGGGCTTTCGGGCGCGCCCGTCGCTCGGCCCGACTCTGCGGCCGATCAAAGGCGTGGCCAAGAACGCCCTCGCGCCGGGCGCGCACGATCAGCACACCGGCGAGCAGCGCGAGGATCAGATTGGGCAACCACACCGCCACTGCAATGCCGATCAGGCCAGCCTGCGCCAGTCCCTCTCCGATCTGGACCAGGCCGTAGTAGGCAATCGTGCAGAGCAGACCCATCACACCGCCCGCAGCGCGCGAAAAGTTGGTTCGCATGAGAAACAGCGGAACCGCTAGCACGCCAAAGATCAGCGTCGCGACGGGCATCGCGAACCGGCGGTGAAATTCGATCGCAGGTCGCGAAAGCTGACGCTTGGAAGTCGGCACGAATGCGCTCGCGCGCTCCGCGAGCTGTGCGAGCGTGAGGCCGGAAAGATTCTCTTCGACCGCGCGCAGGATTTCATCGCTCTCGGGTAGGCGCACCGAGAGCTCTTCGAAGGCGATCGTCCTCGGTCCGCTCTTTCCCGACAAGACGACGCGCCCTTCCTGAAGCGAAAGCTCCGCGGCACGACCCGCCCCCGAGTCGATCCGACCGTGACGCGCGAAGATCGTCTGACCGATGTCGGGCAACCAGAGCAGGACTCCCCCCAAGCGGTCTCCGCGCGCGTTGACTTCGCGCGCCTCGAGCCGCCAGTCGCCAAAGCGGGTCACGATGCCCTGCTGGATCTGCGACCAGGGTTTTTCGAGCGAAATCCGGATGAACACCTGGTCGAGCGAGCGACTCGTCCACGGCGCAACCGACACCGAGAGCACGGCGGACACCAGCGTCATCGCGCTTGCAAGCGCGACGAACGGCCACACCAAGCGCGCGGCCGTAACGCCAGAAGCCTCGAGGGCGAGGATCTCGCGATCGGCTCCCATGCGGCCGAGCGCCACGAGACATCCCATCAAGACCGCGAATGGAAGCATCAGGCTGGCCGTCGGCACCGCCTGGAAAAAGGCGATCAGGCCAACGGTTGCGCCGCTCAGCCCGCGGTTGAAGAAGAGCTCGGAGAGTTCGAGCAGGTTCTGGGTGAGTACGACCGTCGTGAGGCCGAAGAGCGCAAAAGCGGTGGGGGTGAGCGCCTCTTTGGCGACGTGCCGATACAGGGTCCGACCTGGGCGGCGGTGCACGGGCGCGGCGGATTGCGCGCGGCGCCCCGTCGGCGAGTTCGCCCGCGGGGAAGAATCGACTTTTGCAGCCGACGGACCTGGACTACAGTTCGAACTTTCCCCCATATGGACGAAATCCTAGGCCTCCGAGGTGGCCGGAGGCAACGACGCCCTCCAAAGAGGGACTGCGGAGGTTCATGAGAGCGATCGTACTCAGTGCGGGACAGGGCAAGCGGTTGCTTCCGTTGACGGCGTCGAGACCGAAGTGCCTGCTCGAAATCGGCGATGGTCGATCGGCGCTGGATCTCCAACTCGGCGCGCTCGCGCGATGCGGGATCGAGCGCACGAGCGTCCTCGTCGGCTTCGGCGCCGAACACGTGGAGCGCAACGTCGCAAAACGGCGCTTCGGCGAGATGCAGGTGACCACGCTCTACAACCCGTTCTACGCGGTCACCGACAACCTCGCCACTTGCTGGATCGCGCGCGTCGCCATGGAAGGCGACTTCGTCCTGCTCAACGGCGACACGGTCTTCGAGGACGGCCTGCTGCGTCGGGTTCTCGATGCGCCGCGCGCTCCGATCACGGTCACGATTGACCGCAAGTCCGAGTACGACGCCGACGACATGAAGGTCACCCTCGACACCGACAGACGCCTGCGCGCAATCGGAAAAAAGCTTCCCGTTCACACGGTGGATGGCGAGTCGATCGGATTGCTTCGATTTCAAGATTCGGGTGTGCAGACCTACCGAGATGCACTCGATCTTGCCATGCGCCAACCGGAATCGCTGCGCAACTGGTATCTCTCCGTCGTAAACGAACTCGCGCAGAAGATCGTGGTCCAGACCGTTTCAATCGAGGGCCTCTGGTGGGCCGAGATCGATTCACCCGAGGATCTCGACGCCGTTCGCGGACACCTCGCGCGGCTCGGCAACCGCTCGACGCCCGCGAAATCTGTGCAATGAGCGCCCAATTCGAAATCGGGTGCGAAATCGGACGCGAAATCGGACGCGAAATCGGGCGCGGGAGTCGGGGGGGCTGAACGCGCCCGGTGCCAGCGCGCAGTGCGAAGCCGCAATGCCGGTGTCGAAGGCAAGACGCAGCCGGCGTTTCAGCCGAACCCCGGGGGGAGTCGCGCTTGCGGTCCGCCGGGGCGAATAGGCTATAGAGGCCTCCGTGAGAGTATTCCGCTACTTCGCGAACCGATACCGCGCACAGAGCCTGCTGGTCGTGTTCTGCATGCTGATCGCCGGGATCCTCGAGGGTGTCGGACTCTCGGCGATGTTGCCCGTCGTGGGCATCGCGTTGCGGGAAACGCCGGCAATGCCGATTTCGAACCCCGCCGACACCTCGGCGCTCGGCGCGACCGTCGATAAGCTGCTCGACGCCGTCGGACTCGAACCGACGCTGCTCGCGCTGCTCCCGACCATCGCGCTGTTTTTCTGGCTGAAGGCCGGCGTGGAACTGTTCGCCAATCGCCAGGTCGGTTATACGGTCGCCCGGATCGCCACCGACCTGCGGCTCGAGCTGCTTCAGTCGATGATGGCCGCGCGCTGGAGCCACTACACACGCTTGCGATCTGGGAGCGCCGCGAACGCTCTCGCGACGGAGGCTCAACGCGCTTCGACCGCCTACGAACACATGGCGCAGGTCTGCGGCCATCTCGTTGAATGCGCGCTCTACCTCGGCTTGGCGTTCTCGATTTCGATACCCATCACGCTCGGCGCAGCCGCAACCGCACTCCTGACCCTCGGTGGACTCAACGCGTTGGTCCGCAAGTCGGGAAAAGCTGGCGCCAAGCAGACCAAATATCTCAAATCGCTGCTCATCCGGGTCACCGACAACCTGCCCGCGGTGAAATTGCTCAAGGCGACCGGACGCGAGGCGCTCGTCGAGCCGCTGCTCGAAAGCGACACGGCTGAGCTCAACACCGCACTCCGGCGGCGCGTCTTTACCCGCGAAGCACTGCGCGCAATGCAGGATCCGGTCCTGATTACTTCTCTGTGCGTCATGCTCTACATCCTCCATGTCCTGGGAACGCCGTCGGCAGAGGTGCTGTTGCTCGCGGCGCTCTTCGCGAAAACCAACGGAAGCTCGAACAAGATGCAGCGCCGCTACCAGCAGACGATCACCGAAGCGAGCGCGCTCTGGTCGCTGCGCGAGATGATCGATGCCGCGAAGGCGGATGCCGAAACGATGACGACCGGCGCGTCACCCACCCTCGAGCAGGGCGTCGAACTGAGGGACGTCCGGGCACGTCTCGACGAAGCCGTCGTTCTCGATGGCTTGTCGCTTTCGATTCCCGCCGGCAAGATCACCGCTCTGGTCGGGCCATCGGGCTCGGGAAAAACCACTGCGGCGGATCTCATCACGGGATTGGTGCGCCCCGAAGCCGGCGAGGTCTACGTCGATGGCGTTCCACTCGGAGAGCTCGACCTTCGCGAGTGGCGACATCTGATCGGTTACGTGCCGCAGGAAATTCTCATGCTGCACGACAGTGTGGCGATGAACGTCAGCCTCGGAGATCCGAA
Source organism: uncultured Spirochaetales bacterium (assembly GCA_964494795.1). Classification (GTDB taxonomy): domain Bacteria; phylum Myxococcota_A; class UBA9160; order UBA9160; family SMWR01; genus JACZVU01. The sequence continues at coordinate 17,541 of CAZBSV010000149.1, forward strand.
TGTGACACCCGAAGACGTCGAGAAAGCGCTTCGCGATGCCGGTGCTTGGGAGTTCATCTCGGAGCTTCCAGAAGGAGTCGAATATTCGGTCGGTGAGCGCGGCATGCGTCTTTCGGGCGGCCAGCGCCAGCGGATCGCGATCGCGCGCGCGCTCGTTCACGGCGCCAAGCTCTTGATCCTCGACGAGGCGACGACCGCGCTGGATCCGAAGAGCGAAGCTTTTGTCTGGGCAGCGATCGAGGCACTGCGAGGCCGCACGACGGTGCTCGCGATCTCGCATCAACCGGCGCTGACGGGCGTGGCCGACCGGATCTACCGCATCGCCGACGGAAAATGTTCGGAGATCGATGCCTCTCACTTCTCCAATCGCGCCGCTTCCTGATCGACGCCGAGCCTCGACGAGGTCTCTTCCGATGAACGCATTCAACGCACTCGTACTCGCGGGGTCCCGCGGCTCCGAGGACCCGCTCGCCGCCATCCGGGGCAACACCCATCGAGCCCTGCTCGACGTGGCTGGGGTTCCGATGTTGCTCCGGGTCGTGCGCGCGCTGCGCGCATCGGCAAGCGTGGACCGGATTGCGCTGAGTATCGACGACCCGCGCGCGCTCGATCTCTCGCCAGAACTCCGGGAACTCGAAGCCCGCGGCGCGCTCGCCTGCCACGCGAGTCTGCCGTCGCCGAGTCGCAGCGTGCAGGACGCGTTGAACACGCACGCGCTCGGCGATCGCGTGATCGTCACCACCGCCGATCACGCGCTGCTGACGCCGAAGATCATCGAACATTTCGCGGCCTGCGCGGACGCATCCAACGCCGATCTGGCGGTTGGCGTCGTGGCCGAAGCCGTGATTCGAACCGCCCACCCCTCGACGACCCGAACCTATCTTCGATTTCGAGATGGCGGCTTCTCGGGTGCGAACCTGTTCGCATTTCGATCGCCCGACGCGCTTCGGGCCGCCGAATTCTGGGTCCGCGCGGAGGCATTCCGAAAACAGCCGTGGCGACTCGCGAGTGCGTTCGGCCCGATGACGCTGCTGCTCTTCGCGTTGCGCCGACTGCGCTTCGAAGAGGCGCTGGACCGCGCGTCGCGCGCGATCGGCTGCCGGATTCGCGGCGTGCCCCTGCCTTTCGCGGAAGCCGCGATCGATGTCGACCGGCCGTCGGATCTCGACCTCGTTTCGCGGATTCTCGCGGCGCGCGGCGAAGCAGCGTACTGAATCGAAGCTGCGCGTCGACGAAGAACGACCGCGCACTGCAAGCGAGCCAGAATCGATAGCGGGCGCCGCAGCCTGCGCGAGCGCATCGAGTTCAGCGCACGAGTTCTCGCTCGCCCTCGGCGCAAAACCGACCCGACGCGGGATCGTAGCCGCGTATTCGCAGCGCGATCCGAAAGCGCGCACCTTCGCTGCCAGCGTTTCGCTCGAAGTCGTAGACGTGATACTGGGCGCGCCGATCTGGCCGCTGCCCGATGTCCGACGCCGAGCGCACTCCGACGACCGGAACCGCGCCCATCGGCCCCTCGATCGTTTCGATCAGCGTGCGGTGATTGTGACCGTGCACGACGAGTTCGGCGCCCACGCGGGCGATGACGCTCCGGAGCGCCTCGGAATCTCGCAACCACCTGCGCGGGTGAGTCGCTCCGACGGTGATTGGATGGTGGATCGAGATCACCCGACACAGATCGGAGTCTGCGAGCTCTCCGAGCATGCGCTCGAGCCGCTCGAGCTGCGCTTCACCGAGGGTGCCCGAGGCGTCGAACAATCGAGTCGGGTGCGCGGAGCACAGCCCGACGAGCGCGAGCGGGCCGCGAACGCGCAGCGTCGGAAAGCGGCCTCGGGGGTCCGAACCCTGCGCGACGGCTGCTCGCTCGTCGGATTCGAAATACTCGGACCAGAGGTCCCACGACTCGGATTGCGACACGTGCACGTAGGCGTCGTGATTGCCAGGCACGATCGAAACGTCCCGCGCGCCTCCGAGCCGCGTCAAGCGCTCTCGCGCGGCGCCGAACTCCGAAGCGAGCGAGAGGTTCGTCAAGTCTCCCGTGACGACGAGGTGATCGATTGGGGCGTGGCTCAAGTCGTCCATCAGGGCATCGACGACCGCGCTGCGGTGGTATCGCTGGCGGCGAATCTGCCACGAGAGCCAGCCGAAAAAGCGCTTGTTGAGCAGATGAGCTGGGTTCTCGACGACGACGGGCGTCGCGTGAAGATCCGACATGTGCCCCAACGAAAACACGGGATTTCCCCTCAGCATCGGTGATCGAGAAGGCTAACCCAGCTCGGACCCCTGTGATACTCTCGGCGGCCGCTCGCGGAGCTTCCCACCTCGACGATTGGCGGAATCCAATGCCGCAGCACCCGGCTGACAGTGCGCGTTCGGCGTGGATCCTGGAAGACGAACACGCTCAGGGAGTCCGCATCTGGGCGCTCAGCGCCTGCGAGCGCCAGCGCCGCCTGCTCGTGCGGGGCGGCTGCGAACCGATTTCCAGCCTGACGCCGCGCGAGGATCCCGGCACGCCGCAGACGCCGAGCGTGCTGATCGTGCGCTCGGACGCAATCCTCGACGAGCGTCTCGTCACGGGACTGTTCGCGGCTCGAAACACGATACTCGTCGCGGACCGCGCCAAGTACGCCGGTTGGGGCGGGGCCGTCGCAGCCCACGTGGACAGCGAGCACGCCGCCAGCGCGCTGCACATATTGCGAAGCGCCGCAGACGACCAGCCGTCCGCGACCTCGGACGTCGGCGGCCAGACGATAGCGACCGCTATTCGACTCGTCGCGCCGGCCGAGCTCGCACCCGCCTACTCGGCCCAGCTGCGCAAATTCGATCCACCTTACATCTACCCCGTTCGCGCCGAGAACATTCGCCAGATCGAAGACCGCATCTTTCAAGCGTCGTACAAGGGCATCACGGATCTGGTCACGAAATGGCTCTGGCCGCGACCCGCAGCCGCGGTCGTGCGCGTGCTCGCGCGCGGCGGCGTTCGTCCGAATGCGGTCACTGCACTGAGTTGGCTGCTCGCGATCGCCACCGGAGTGCTCTTCTGGAAGGCTGCCTTCGGCTGGGGGTTGGCGTGCGGCTGGCTGATGACCTTTCTGGACACCGTCGACGGAAAACTCGCACGCGTCACGCTGACGTCGAGCCAATTCGGGCACATCTTCGACCACGCGCTCGACCTGATTCACCCCCCCCTCTGGTATCTCGCGTGGGGCCTCGGTGCGTCAGGAAGCATCGACGCCGCGTTGATCGTCGTGATCGCGGGTTACCTGCTCGGGCGCGGCCTCGAGGGCAGCTTCATCGTCGCATTCGGCATCGAAACCCACTGCTGGAGGCCCGTCGACTCGCTGTTCCGCACCATCACCGCGCGCCGCAATCCGAACCTGCTGCTGCTCACGGTCGCAGCGCTCGGTGGCAGACCCGACCTCGGGCTCTTGATGGTCGCGATCTGGACGGTCGCGAGCGCGTTTTTTCACATCGAGCGGATCCTGCAGGCGCTGTTCGAGAGGTCTCGCGGCAATCGAATCGAATGCTGGCACGAGACGTCTCACCGCCAGCCCGAGCAACCGCGCGGCAGAGAGCAGCGGGGCCACGAGGGGGCCGTTTGAATCCAGAAGCCCACGCAGCCGCGAACGGAAAGCGCCGCGTCCCGTCGCGGGATTCCGGCTGCCGGCCGACCGCGAGTCGCTGGCCGACTCGCGCACTCGCAGCCGCGGCCTTGTTCATCGCGCTCGCGTCGCTTGCGGCGCTCGCACCCCTAGCGGCGCTAGCGGAGCTTGCGGCGCCCGCACCCCTAGCAGCGCTAGCGGAGCTTGCGGCGCCCGCCGAGCGCGCGGTCGCGCGCGGGGATCGGACGTCGCATCTCTCGAGCGGGGATTCGGCATCCGAATTCTGGGACATCGTCGCCCACTTCGAATCCGGCCATCATCTGTTCGCGCGTTTCATGCTCACCAACGAGGGCCCGGGCGAGCGCACCGCGATCGCAACCTGGCAGCTCATCGATCCGAACGGAACGCGCACCCAATTTCACAACGGCCGGCGCCAGCAGCGTTGGACGCTCAGCCCGAAAGGCGACGACATCCGGATCGGATCGAGCATCTTCGACCAGAGCGGGCCCATGCACCGGCTCGAATACGACAGCACGAAACGCGGGATCCGCGTCGCACTTCAGTACGCGCCTCGAGGGCCCGTCGCGTGGACCGAGCCAGAGGCCGCCGGTCCGTATCCGACCGATCTACTGGAACTGGCAACCCCCGTGAGCGGAACGCTCTGGCTCGCAGGCATGAGCGAGGCCGTATCCACGCTCGGGACGATCTCGCTCAGCCATACATGGATGGAAAGCAGCGAGGCCGACCTCGCGCTGAGGCGGATCGACTTTGCGTCGACCGGAAGCGAGTCCGACGTCTATCTCTCGGACCGAACAGCGCCCTCCGGGGAGCGCGTGCGCTGGCTCGTCGTCGCGAGCGCCGGCAAGGTTCTGTACCAGACGACGAGCTTCGCCCTCGAGCTGCTGCCGAGCGCCGACCAAAAAGGGGGTGATTACCCCCCGATCGCAGAGCTGAAAATTGACGGTCCGGGGATCGAGGGCGCGATTTCACGCGAATCGACGCTCGCCGAAGCCGATCCGCTCGAAGAAATTCCCCAACCCTTTCGATTCCTGTTATCGTTGCGCGCGCGCCCGCACCGAATTTGGGCGCGCGCGTCGTTCGAAGTCAGGCTGCGGGCGGGAACGGACAGCCCGGAGATTGTGCTAAAGGGTACTGGCGTCACGACGATCACGTTCACCAATCCCCTCCCCCCGACAGTCACACGCGGCTTTGAAACTAGGATCCCAGGAGCTTAGTTCTTGCGAATTGGCTTACTCAACAACCTGCGCGCCGGCCGGAGCAACCCGCAGGTCAGGCGAATCCTGCAGCTGCTGAGCGGCTACCCGGAGGTCGCACACGTCGAGACGACGAGCGTCAGGTCGGTCCCCGAGGCGCTGACGAGCCTCGCGCGCCAGGACGTCGAGCTGCTCGTCGTCAATGGTGGCGACGGGACGCTCCAATACACGCTGACGCAGATGCTGACCACGGACGATTTCCCGCACATCCCGATGGTGGCGCCGCTGCGGGGAGGGCGCACCAACATGAGCGCGCTGGACCTCGGCGCGCAGCGGGATCCCATCAAGGGCCTCCAGGCTTTGCTCGACGACGCGAGGGCCGGGCGCATCGAGCGGCGATTCGTGGATCGCCCGCTGCTCCGCGTCGAAACCGTGCGCGACCGCGACGTCCACTTCGGATTCTTCTTCGGCGCGGGCATGATCCCCCGAGCGATCGACCTCACGCTCAACATCTTTCCGAACGGCCGGAGTCAGGGCGTCTTCGGCGCCGGCATCGTGACGGCCGGCTTGGTGCTGCGCGCGATCGCAAAGCGCCAGGACGGCGTGCTCACGCCCGACAAGGCCCAGATCATGCTCGATGGCAAGCTCGTCGACGGCGGAGAGTTCTTGTTGATCATCGCGTCGAGCCTGCAGCGACTGTTTCTGCGGATCAATCCATTCTGGGGCCAGGAGAACGCGCCGGTTCGCTTCACCTCGATCGCCACGGGCTCCGAGCGCACCGCAGCAGCCGCGGTCGGAATCCTGCGCGGTAAACCGGGAGCGTTCGTGACACCCGAGGCCGGCTACACGAGCCGCAACGTCGAGACCGCCGAGCTCCGACTCGACGCTGGCTTTACCGTCGACGGAGAAATCATCCCGCCGCGGAGCGGCGAAATCGTCCGCATTTCCGGCGACCGGCGCATCCGCTTCGTCCGCGCCTGAGGGCCCGGTGGGCGAAAAGGCCCCCAATCTCGCGCAGCTCGTAAGAGCCGAACTCCTCGAACCCCCGCCGATTGCCGCCAAGCGCTTGAGCGACGAAATCCTGCGACGCCACGGCAGCGCGGTCGCCGCGGTTCTCTTCTACGGCTCGTGTCTCCGGCGGCGCACCAGCGAGGGCGTGCTCGATTTCTACGTGCTGGTCGACCACTACCGCGACGCCTACCCATCGCACGCGCTCGCGTGGGCGAACGCCGCGCTTCCGCCCAACGTCTTCTACCTGGAAATCGAGTCTGAAATCGGCCTGCTGCGCGGCAAATACGCGGTGATTTCGCTGCGCGACTTCGAGCGCGGCGCGAAGCCTGGCGGATTGCGCTCGGGGATCTGGGCGCGCTTTTGTCAGCCCGCGCTGGCCGTGTTCGTGCGAGACGAGCCCGCGCAAGCAGCCGTGGTGGCCGCCGTCGCGCAGTCCACGCTCACGGCCGTCGCTCTGGCGCTCGGCCGTCTAGCGGTTTGCGACGGCTCGATCCGATTTTCGACGGCCGAGCTCTGGCAGCGGGTGCTGCGGGAGACCTATGCCGCGGAGCTGCGACCCGAGGCGCCGGAAACGATCCAAAACCTCTACCAAGCGGACCCCGAGCGTTACGAGCGCAGCGCGCGCGCAGTGCTCGCAACATTGGGCGCCGAAGTGCGCGGCGAGGCAGGCGCGATCGAGGCGCGCTTGCCGGTCGACTGGAATCCGCCGAGGCGCCGAAGCGGGCGCCTGCTGCGCGCGTTCGCCAAACTGATCTACTTCATCCAGCTGCTCAAGAGCGCGGCGACGTTTGGCGATTGGCTGCCGTACGTGCTCTGGAAGCTCGAACGCCACACCGGAAACAAGATCGTCCCGACCGAGCGTCAGCGGCGTTATCCGTTCTTGTTCGGCTGGCCGCTGCTATTCAGAATTCTCTGGCAACGCGACCTGCGCTGAAGCTCGCCGGAGGCGGAGCCGCCGCGTTGCGCCAGAGGCGTCGGAGCGCGCCGACGCCATCCCGCAGCGTCGCCCGGTAAGGCGCATTCTGGGGAAGCTCGGACAACAGTCTGCGGTGCACGAGCCCAAGACTGTGATAGGGGATGAACGGAAGGTAGTGGTGGAGCGCGTGATAGCGAAGCCCTACCGGCGCAATTAGAACCGTGAGGATCGGCCAACCCCGCAGATTGATCGAGTCGAGTAGCTGCGCTTCGGCGTCCATCGGCTCGCCCTCGTTTTCATAACCGTGCGCGACGAGCGTCCGCAGCTGGTTTGCGCTGACGATCCCAGCGGCGACCATGCACCATTGGGCGATCCATCCGAGCGAGATCCAGCCCGCGAACACGGCGCCGGCCACCACCCATACGAAGACTGCCGCGCCCGCCTCCTCGGCGTTCCAGCGTAGGATGTGCTCGCCCTTGGGCGACGGGCGGACGTAGTTGACGTTGATGACGAGCGTAGACAGCCTGCCGACCACGACGCGCCGAAGTGACGGGTAGAGGCGCGAGAGCGGACCGAGCACCGCCCAGCGCAGCGGCAGCACGATGGGCAGCAAAGCCACCGTAAATACGAAGGTTACGATCCGCAGCCGGCTCCAACGCGCAATCTGTGCGTACTCGGGGTCGTCGTTGGTTCCAAACCCCATGTGCTTGTGGTGATCCATGTGCGAGCCGACGTACATCAGGCTCGGAATCAGGAGCGGAATGCCCACGACGAGATTCCAGACCAACTCGAAACCCGGAACCTGTCCGCGTTTGAGATGGGAAAGTTCGTGGATGAACATCACCGCGCGCAGCAGTGCGAAGACCGCCACCAGCGTCGCGAGCACGTGGGTCGGCGAGCCGACCGACACTTTCGCGCTGATGGCGAACGCCGACCATCCGACGAATGTCGACGTCAGCAGATCGCCCCAATAGAGGATCCAACTCGACGCGAAGTCGGGCCCGATCTCCTTGACGATCTCTCGTACCTTCAACGTCTGGCGCAGGCGTCGCGACGACGCAAGCGAAACGTCACGCATAGAGATCTCGATGCTCCCAGCTGATACGCTGGATGGCTCCACCACTAGATGGCCCCCCCCGTCCCCGGTTCCAGCAGCGGGCAACAATACATGAATCGCCCCGCGCTCAAAAGCGCGAACTGAGTGAACTGTAGGCGTTTCAACACATCTCGAATTTCGCTTGGCGCGCGGCGAATCGCTCTTTTCGGCCGGCGAGAGCCGAACTCAAGCGGCTCCGCGAAGCCCGAAACTCACCCCTCAGCGCGTCTGGTTCTCGACGCGGCGAGCGAGGTCCAGTGCGGCCGCAATGTCGAAGATCACCGCGTCGCCCACTCCGAGGCCGAGCTGATCCAGGCGGCTTCCCGCCGTTTCGATCGCGAACCCCGCGGGGGCTCCACTCGGGTACACGCGGAGCCGTGATTCGTACTCGCTCGCACTTTCGCCGGGCCCGCGCGGGAGTTCGGGCCGCATTTCGTGGATGGCGACCACCTTGCCCGCCATGTCGAGGAATGCGACGTCGATCGGGATCGCGCAATCCCGCATCACCATCGCCTGGGGGCGCGCCGCGCTGCTCACGAAGAGCATGCCGCCGTTGGGCGCGATCCAGCTGCGGCCGGAAAGTCCCTGCGTGCGCGACTCGGCGTCGAGGGCGAGTTCGAGTTCGAACGGCGCGCCGCCGATCTCGACCCAGAGCGTTTCGGGGATTTCCGTCCGCGCGGCGGGCGGCGAGTCTGTGTCCGCGCACGCGAGCGCAATCGAAACGACCAGCAGGGCGTTTGCCGCGCGCAAGTGGCTCAAAGCAGGCCTCATGAGGGTGGAACCGGCTGATTCGATGTTAGGATCGATTCGCGATTTTCGAGAGTGAGCCAGGCGTTGAAACCTTCCGTTCTGATCACCGGCGCGTCGTCGGGCATCGGTGCAGCCGCCGCCGAGCATCTGCTCAGTCGGGGCTTCGAGGTGTTCGGAACCAGCCGCGACCCCGCCGCGCTGCGTTCGAGCGCCCCGGCGATCGAGTGGATCGCGATGGACGTCCGCAGCGAGGATTCCGTGCGCGCGGGTTTCGGCCAGATCGCGAAGCGCGTGAAGCAGCTCGACGCGCTGGTCTGCAACGCCGGCTACGGGGTCTACGGCAGCGTCGAGGAACTCAGCCTCGAACTTGCCCAGGCGCAGTTCGACACCAACTTCTTCGGCACGCTGCGAACCCTTCGCGCGGTGATACCCGGCATGCGCGAGGCTCGACGCGGCCGGATCGCAATCGTGAGTTCGCTCGCCGCGCACGCTCCCATTCCCTTCCAGGCGCATTACTCCGCCACCAAGGGCGCGATCGATGCGCTCGGTCTCGCGCTGCGCAACGAGCTGCATCCGTTTGGCGTCAAGCTCTCGCTCGTCGAACCGGGCGACATCAACACGGACTTCAACGCTGCGATGGACTTCGGCGACCAGCGAGGTTCCCCGTACGGCGAGCGGATCCTGCGCTGTGAAGCGGTGATTCGAGAGTCGCTGCCCAGAGCGCCCGGCCCCGACGTCGTAGCGCGTGCGATCGGGCGCGCATTGATGGATCGATGGCCGAGGGTGCGGTACGCGGTGGGCCCCGATTCCTGGGGCACCGCGTTCGGCAGGCGCTTCCTGCCCGATTCGCTGTTTCTGCGCTTCATCCGATCCCACTTCAAGATCTGAGTCTGCTTTCGCCCAGTTCAAGATCTGCGTCTGCTTTCGCCCAGTTCAAGATCTGAGTCTGCTTTCGCCCATTTCAAGATCTGAGTCTGCTTTCGCCCAGTTCAAGATCTGAGTCTGCTTTCGCCCAGTTCAAGATCTGAGTCTGCTTTCGCCCATCAGGCATCCGCCGCTCGCCCGATCCGGTACGCGCAGCGGCGATCGCCCGCGAGAATGTGTTCGACGCGTTCGATCGGAATCCCCTTCCCGAGCGCGGATTGAAATAGCGAGAGTTCGTCGCGGCAAAGCGATGGACAGACTGCAGCGGCGGCGCAGATCGGGCAGTGGTTCTCCACGAGAAGCAGCGCTCCGTCGCACTCCTTCGACCACTCCGCCATGAATCCCTCTTGGCTGCGCAGTTTCGCGAGCGCTGCGACGCGCCTTTCGATCGGAGCATCCGCGGCGGGGAGCGCTTCGCGATAGCGCTTCAACTGGCCGCGGGTCCGCGTGCCGATGAGTCGATCGAGACCTGCGTCGCCAAACGCCCGCTGCGTCGCGTCGATCATTTCGATCGCGAGATCCGCGTGCGCGTCGGGAAACACCGACTGAGCGCGAGCGGCAAGTCTCCAGATGCGCCGCGGCCTCCCGACCCGAAATCGCTCGTCGTCGAACGCCACGAACCCCGCGTCGGCCAGAGCTCCGAGCTGCTGCCGCACGGCCACGGGCGTGACGTGAATCCGGCTGGCGAGCTGCGAGGCGGTCTGCGGCCCCTTCTGCTTCAGCTGGAACAGCACCCTGTCGCGGGTGCGCCCCTTTGCATCCGACGCCATTGGGCGAAGATACCCACGCAATGCCCTTCCGCCACGAGGCGCTTCGGAAACCTCCGATCGTTTCTCCTGGCCTTGCGGATCCGCGCAGCTGGACGCATGCAAACACGTCCGAGCACGCGAATCGCACCGATCGGAGGCGCCGTTTCGTTGCAGCCGAACCCCGCCGGGCGACGTCTCTCCTTCGGAGAGAAGGCCATCTACGCACTTGGAGATCACTCGGTCAATCTCGTGCTGTCGGCCACCTCCATGCTCTACTTCAAATTCCTGATCGATCACGGAGGGCTCGGCCCTTTTCTCGCGGGGCTCGTGGTTTGGATCGCCCGCATCGTCGACGCATTCACGGATCCCGCGATGGGGAGACTCTCGGACACGACGCGCTGGCGCGGCGGGCGAAGGCGCCCCTACTTCTTGATCGGCGCGCTGCCCTTCGGCGTGTTCTTTGCGCTGATGTGGCTGAGCGTCCCGTTCGAATCGGAAGGCGCGCGGTTCACCTACTACGCGCTGACGTACATCTGCTTGAGTCTCGCGATGACGTGCCTCTCCGTCCCATATCTGGCGCTGCTTCCGGAGATGGCGACGGACTACAACGAGCGAACCTCGCTCAATGCGTTTCGCTCGATGGCAGCCGTGATCGGGACCCTGGCGGCGGTCGGAATGAAGCCGATCGCCGACTCATTCGGGGGCGAATCCGCGGCCTGGCTGTACACCGCGTGCATCGCCGCGGTCTGGCTGATCGTTCCGTGGTTCGCCGTCCACGCGGTCAGCTTCGAACGGCCCGGCAATCACAACGCCGATCCTCCGAGCTTCCTCGAGGGCATGCGGGCTCTCGCCGCGCACCACAACTATCGGGTCCTCGCAACGCTCTACGTCCTGACCCGCATCGCGGTCGATCTGATCGGCGCCATGCTGCTGCTCTACTTCGCGTATCCGATCGGGCGCGAATCGGACTTCGCGCCGACCATGGGGTGCTTCTTCGCGATCGTGGTGCTCGCGCTTCCCGTCTGGCTGGCGGTCGCCAAGAAGCGGGACAAGCGGACGCTCTTCATCGCCGGCACCGCCTGGTGGAGCGCGATTCAGCTCGTGCTCTTTTTCGGCGATTCGAGTTGGCCACGCTGGATCTTGTTCGCGGTGCCGTCACTCGCAGCCGTGGGATACGCGGTTGCGGAAATGATGCCATGGTCGATGCTCGGAGACGTGATCGACGAGGACGAGCTCGCGACGGGCGAACGACGCGAGGGAATGTACGTGGGATTCTTCACCTTCCTGCGCAAGATCGGAGGTGCGACTGCGGTGCTCGCGATGGGATTGGCGCTCGAGCTCGCGGGTTTCGTCGGCGATCTCGATCGAGCCGAGCAGACAGACGCGGCGCTGCTCGCGATCCGAACGCTGACTTCGCTGGTTCCGATGGCGGTACTGCTGCTCGCGATCGCGGCCGCATTCCGCTACCCGTTGACCCGAGCGGTTCACGCGAGAACCCTCCAGGCGCTGGTCTCGCGGCGGCAATCGCGCAGCGCATCGCGCGACGGGAATGCGGCGCCCTAGAGCGCCATCGCAGCGGCTCGCAGAGCTTCTTCGACCAGCATCTGAACGCTCGGATGGGCGCGAAATGTCATGTGCGCTCCCTGGTACCACTCGATGCGCGGACGGCCCCAGTGTTTCCAGAGTCGATTCGCCTGTTCGGGCGGGACGAGTCGGTCGGCGACCGCCGCGAACAAGAAGCGACGCTCGACGGGCAACCTGGGTTGGAGCGCCAGTGGCGACACCACGCGCATGATTTCAGCCATGTGATCGACGTCGAGGTCATCGTTTTCGCGATCGCGCATGGCGGACAACAGACCGTGCCGAATCATCGTGGCGGGAATATCGACGAGGGGAATGCCTGCGACCGCGCACGCGAGGCCGTCGTCGAGGCTCGACAACAACGCCGCGTTGTAGCCCCCGAGCGAAAGTCCGAAGACCCCGATCTTCGATTCGCCCTGGCTGCGAATCCAGCTCAGAATCCTTCGGATGTCCCACATCGCCTGCGCCTCGGCGTGGACGCTGTCGAGAAGGTCTCCCGTGAGAAAACCATCTCCGCTGCGACGACCAACCTTGCGCGCGCCGTGGAGCGGCAACACCGGAAGCACGAGATTCAAACCGAGGCCGTGGTGGAGCCAATCCGGCGGAAATGCGAGCAGATCGAATCCCGCGTAGCCCATCTGGTAGCCGTGAATGCAGACCAGCCATGGTCGGTTGGCGTCGCGGTGGCGCAGCACGCGCGCGTGCGCGGTTCGATTCGCGCGGTAGGAGAGCCAGCGATCTCGTCCGGGTTCGTCGGGATGCGGCTCGTAGTCGCTGTCGAAAGTCAGTTCTTCGTAGTCGACGCCGCGAACATGCGCGGCGAGCAGCATCGGGGAATCCAGCGCGGGCGGCAGATTGTGGTAACCCGCGGGCTTTTCGAACCAGCCCTTCTGCTTGAAGAGCTCGCGCGCAGCCGACATCTCGGCGTTGATCCGCGCCGATTCGGCCGGCCCGGGAACCGGAAGAAACGGCAACAGCGTCGCGAGCATCGCTTCGTCGGCGGCGACTTCGACCGAAAGCCGGATCGACGCGATCGCCACCGGGGAACCATCGGCCGCGGGCTCCGCGTGCAGCGAGTGGGCACCGGCCTCGACCAGGCTCCAGAGCGACAGGCCCAGCAACAACAGGCCCGACCAGAATCCAACCACGAACAGGCCGGGAAGCGCGACGACGGCACCGAGCAGCCCACCGAACGCCGCATAGTGGGTGATCCGCCGATCTCCTGGCAGCAACAGCATCGCGACGCCGGACCCCAGCAGCAGACATCCCGGCAGCGCGGCCAGCGAAGTGGCGATGATTCCGTGCCCCGGGACGATCCACAACCAGCTCAGACCCGCGAGTAGGGGCACCCATGCGGCTTTGGAAAGGCGCGCTTTTTCGGGCACGAAGCTCCTCCATTCTCGTCGATCAGGCGGCGCGAAGCATGGCTGAGCGATCGGCTCCCGCCGAGCGCTCAGCACGTCGAACGATACCCCCCGCGGCCAGAGTCGACCAGACCCAACGCTTGCCACGCGCGGCCTCCAAAGTGTGTCAGCGCCAGGGGCGGACTCGGACCCTCGAGGCTCGCCCGATCCTTCGCAGCTCGCTGGCGCGACCGCGGGCTCGCCCGATCCTTCGCAGCTCGCGGGCGCGACCGCGGCTCACAGAAAAAGTGGTACGATGATTCGAGCCCTTGCAACCGCCGCACGTGGGACATCAGCGACCGCCCCCTGAACGCAACCGCAATCCGAGTCTGAAGCCGCCATGGCCCCCCGCATTCCGCAACATCGACTCGATCCGGCTGTCCGCCCGCAGCGCATGCACATCCATCTCGAAGTCGATCCGCAGCGCTCGACCGCGTATCGCGGCGAGGTCGCGATCGAGATCGAGCTCGACAAACGCCGCCGATCGATTCGCCTGCACGCGGTCGACCTGACGCTGTCGAAGCCGAGCATCGAGATTGCGGGCACGTTGCACCGCGCGCGCGTGACGAAACTCCGGGGAGCGGGAATGATCGCGATCGATTGCGGCAAAGCGCTGCCCGCCGGAGCGGCGATCTTGCGCCTGCGGTTCGCGGGGCGCCTGCGAAAGGACCTCTGCGGGCTCTACGGCGTGTCGGTGGGCAAGCGCCGTTATGCGTTTACCCAACTGGAGGCCGCAGACGCGCGCAAGTTCTTTCCCTGCTTCGACGAGCCCTCGTTGAAGGCCCGTTTTTCCATCTCAGTCACGACGGCCGCAAGCAACAAGGTTCTCTCGAATTCGAGGGTGCGCAGGACCGAGCGACACGCGGGCGGGCGCAAGACGGTTCATTTTGCGCAGACGCCGCCGCTTTCGAGCTATCTGGTCGCGCTCGCGGTGGGAAATCTCGAAGCCTCGAAGCCCGTCACGCTGGGACCGACGCAAATTCGCGTCTGGCACACACCAGGAAAGCGCGGACAGACGGCGTTCGCGCTCGAAGCGGCGCGCGAGTGCCTCAAACGGCTCGAACACTACTTTGGCCTGCCATATCCCTTTTCGAAGCTCGATCTGGTGGCGGTGCCGGATTTCGAATTCGGCGCGATGGAAAACGCCGGCGCGGTCTTCTTTCGCGAAACCCTGCTCCTGATCGATGCTCGGACCGCAACCCTGAATGAAAAGAAGCGAGCGGCCGAGGTCATCTGTCACGAACTCGCCCACATGTGGTACGGCGACCTGGTCACGATGGCGTGGTGGGACGACCTCTGGCTCAACGAAGCGTTCGCAACCTGGATGGCATTCGCGATCGTCGACGACTGGAAGCCGGAGTGGAAGATGTGGCTCGACTTCCAGCACGGAACCGCCTCCGCGCTCGAACTCGACGCGCTCCAACACACGCACCCGATCTACTGCCGCGTCCGCACTCCCGAGGAAGCCGACGAGAACTTCGACCGGATCACCTACGAGAAGGGCGCCGCGGTCGTTCGCATGATCGAACGCTATCTCGGAGCGGCGACCTTTCGCCGCGGCGTGCGCGCCTACATCCGCGAACACCGCGAAGGCAACACCGTTGCGGCCGATCTCTGGCGTGCACTTTCCAGAGCGTCTGGCGAAGAAGTGGGCCCGCTGGTTCGACCCTGGATCGAGCAGGAAGGCTATCCAGTCGTCGAGATTCGCCGCGCAGCTGCCGACGGGCGGCCCGTGCTCGAATTTCGCCAGCAGCGATTCCTCGAACAGAGCAAACGCCGCACGAAGCCCGGCCCGGCGCCCGCGCGCTGGCCGATTCCTTGGGTGGGGCGGATCGGCGGCGGACGCAAGGGCGGGGGCGGAAAGCTCGAAAGACATCTGCTGCGCGGAGCGAAAGATCGCATCCGCTTGAAGCATGTGCCGCACTTCATCTACGGCAATGCGGACGAAGGCGGCTTCTTCCGCCCGATGCATGACGCGGACGAGATCCGCCGACTGGCCGGGTCCCTCGGATCGCTCAAGGCCGTCGAACGGATGGGGCTGATCGACCATCAGTGGGCGCTGGTGCGGGCGGGGAAGTCGAAGATCGGGTCGATGCTCGAGTTGGTCCGAGGCTTCGCACGCGAGAGCGACGCCGATGTGCTCGCGACGTTGCGAAAACCGCTCTCGTTCATCGCGGGATCCCTGATTCCGGATGCGGCACCCGCGCGCAACACACAGCTGCAGAGTTGGCTCCTCGAACAGTTCGAAGCCCCCTTCGAGAAATTGGGCTTCAAACCAGCGCTGCGCGAACCCGACGAGATCCGATTGCGGCGCGCGGTCCTGCTCGCGATCGTCGGTGGCATCGCGGAATCGCCCCGCGCGCTCGAAATTTCGCAGCAGCATTGCGATCGCTACCTCTCCGACCGCCGCTCGATCGATGCGAACCTCGCCGATGCCGTCGTCGCACTCGGCGCGCGGGTGGGCGATGCGGCGCTGCATCGCCGCTTCGTCGACGCCGCGATGACTTCTGCGAGCGCGCAGGAAAAGCGACGCTTCCTGCTCGCGCTGGGCGACTTCCGCGACGAAAAACTCATCGACAAGACCCTGACGTTTGCACTGACCGACACAGTCGCGACGCAGGATGTCGCCTTCCTGCTGATCCGACTGTTTGCAAACCCCGAAGCGCGCGAGCGCACCTGGGCGTTCACGACGCGCAACTGGATTCGCATCCGCAGACGCGTACCCCCGCACCTGTGCAGTTATCTGATCGAGATGACACCCGCGTTGCTCACGAGCGAGTATCGGCGCAGAGTTGCGACGTTCTTTCGCGCCAACCCGGTGCCCACCGGGGAACGCGCGCTGCGTCAGGCCCTGGAACGCTTCGACTGGTACAAGGGCTTTCGCAAGCAGGCGGCGCGCGACCTCGTCGAATGGTTCGACGGCTGAAGCGCGCTAGCGGGGGAAGCTTCGCTTCCCTTGCGGCGCACCTCGAACCCGTTCCGGGTTCGAGCTGCTAGGCATCGCCTCGCGGGCGCTTCCGATAATATCCGTCGACGAAATCCATGAAGTCGCGCAGGTGCGGAGGCCGCTGCTCGAGCCAGAAGCGACTCATCGAGACCCGTGAGATGTCCGCCAGATAAGAGGATTCCCACGACTCCCAGAGATCGTCTTCGATCATCGAATTGCGATAGCTGTAGAAGACGCTCTCGAAGTTTCCGAAGATCCGCTCCGCGTAGGCTTGGAATCGGATCCGTTCTTCCTGCGTCAGGTTGTCGTATTCGGCGTCGGCCTTGAGCACGATCCGGCCCAGATCCGTGGTGTCGCTGATGCTCTCCGCAATCCGCAAGGTCGACTCGATCATGTCCTGATGCAGGCTCGATCGCACGGCCCGCGTGTTGTGTCGGATCTGAATCGCGAGATAGGCGAGAGAAACCACGACCGCCAGCGCACCGATGAACTCGCCCAGGCTTCCCAGTTCGATCAGCGTCACGTTCGATTCCTCGATCCGGGTCGGAGCGCGACCCTGCGCGAGTGTCGCCGTTGCGGGCGCGCATGCGCAAGTGGGGCGGCGGCAGCAAAGATCAGGTCTGGCGGGGATTTCGCGAGCGAAGCTGCGAGGCGACGCGCGGCGGAAACGCGAGAGCCGCCCGACTTTCTCGAAAGACTCGCCCTCGAACGCTGAACCGATCCCCCGCTCGCGCGTAATGAGTAATGAGGGTGGTTGGCGGGGAAAGCCGGCGTCGACCCGGCCGGAGCGGCGCGAAACGGGCGAGGGGGGAGGAGCGAGATGACGACCAAGATCTGCCGCTTTTGTGCGGAGGAGATCGCCGCGGCGTCCATCCGCTGTCGCTACTGCGGAAGCCGGGTTTCGGGAGGCCTGCGGGACCCGGGCGAATGGCACCGCGATTATCCGGAGCGCCGCGTCGCGGGCGTCTGCGCGGCGATCGCCCACCAGATGCGATTCTCGGTTTCCGCGCTGCGGGCGGCCTTCCTGCTGCTCGCGTTGATCCACGGTTTCGGTTTCGCCCTCTACGCTGTTCTATGGTTCGTGCTGCCGGGTCGAGCCGGCGGGCGAAACGGACTCGACCGAATACTGGACGCGTTTCGCGCGCTCATCGATGAACCCGGATCGGCGGCGTCGTCCCGCGGCACGGGGCGCGACACGCAGGACGCCTCTGCAGGAGACCACGCCAGCGGATGCACTCCGACGAGGATTTGATGACGGCGGTCGCGAGCGGAGACGAAGCAGCCCTCGCAGCGCTGATCGACCGCCACGGGGCGCGCATGCACGCCTACCTGCTGCGCCATAGCGGGAGTCGCGAAGATGCCGACGACCTGCTGCAGGAAACCTGGCTGCGGGTCGCGCGCGCCGCTGGCAGCTTCGATGCGACGCGTCGATTTCGCGGCTGGCTCTACGGGATTGCGACCCATCTCGTGCTGGATCTGTTTCGGCGGCGGACGACCAGGACGCGCGCGCTGCGCGAACTGGCCGCGCATCCGCCCGCGCAGGCCGGTGCCGATTCGGTCGACCGGGCCGAACTGCGCGAGAAAATCGCCAAACTCCCTGATCCGCTGCGCTCGGTGCTGCTGCTGCGGTATTTCGAGGGGATGAGCGAAGCGGAGATGGCCGAGACGCTCGACGTTCCGCGCGGGACCGTCAAGAGCCGCCTGCACGCGGCGCTGCGCGCATTGCGCAGTGGGTACGCGGAGTCGCAATGAACTGCGAAACCCGGCAGGCGCACTTCGAACAACTCACCTTCGAGGGCGGGCTCGCAGCGCTGCGCGACGAGGAACGCGAACACCTGGAGGCGTGCGGGGATTGTTCGGCACATCTCGCGCTCGTCCAGCGACTGATCGGCGACGCGCAGGACGCGCAGCCAGCAGCGCTTCCGCTATGGCTCCGGGCCTCGGTCCACGAGCGGTCGATTCGAGCGCTGCGCGCCCACCGGCCGAAACGGATCTTCCGCTGGGATACGGCTGCACCGCTCGCCGTCGCGTTGCTCGCGCTGCCGCTCGCCGTCGGACAGCTTTGGTTGTGGGCTCAGGGCCTGGCATTCCTGCTCGAACCCTGGTTGCCGAACTCGGTTCTCAGCGGACTGACGATCTTCTACGCCGCTTCGGCGGCGCTCACGCTGGGCGGCCTCTACGGGTCGCTCCCGTTCGCCGTCGCCTATGCGAATCGCAATCGCCTGGAGGCTTCATGAGTGAAACCAAGACATGTCCCTGGTGTGCGGAGTCCATCCGCGCAGAGGCCATCAAATGCCGCTACTGCGGAAGCATGATCGACCCGGGTGCGAGCCTGCGCGGATTGACCGACCAGTGGATCCGACCGACTCGAGGCCGATCGCTGGCCGGCGTCTGCATCGGACTCGCGGAACAATTTGGAGTGTCGGTCACGATCTTGCGACTCGCCTTCGTGCTCGGATTCATCTTTTCCGGAGGTATGTTCCTGATCGTCTACGTCATTCTCTGGCTCATCATGCCCAGCGAGCCCGAAACTCGAACCAGGGCCGTCGATCGCAGTTAGCACGCCGTGCAGTGGCGAGCAGAGGAGTCCGGCTGCGACGGATCCATCGAAGGCGAACCAAGGCGCGTCGAGCGGAGAGCCGCTACTCGGACGACCGAGGAGTATGAAGGGTTTCAGTCTGTCTGGACTTCGCTGGCCTCCATCGATTCCCTGAGCAGCTTCGCCTTGTCGGCGGTTGCACGTCCTCGCGGAGTCGACGGACCATAGAGCTGACTCGAGAGATCCAACAGGCGGAGCGCTTCGGACCGCCGTGAATCCGCGAGCATCAACGCGGCGACCAGGCGCGCCGCGTCCGCGAGATGGGAATCCAGCTGCGTGGCTTGTTGCACGCGAAATGCAACCTCATCGGCCGAGGTGTGACGAGCGCCCATCGCCTGTTCGATTTCCGCATCGCGCAGGCTCAGGTTGACGCTCAACGCGGACCGATAAGCGGCCACGGTCTCGCCGAGGTCGATCCACGGGAGCACGTTCTCCTCGATCCCGCCGGGGCCAAAGGCGCGGCCGCGCAGTGCGCGGGCGATCCGAACATTGGGAGCATCGAGGGCGCTCGATACACCCGCTGGGTTCATCAGCGTATCGGCGTCTCCGAGAACGTGGATCGCGCCGTAGAGGTGCAGGATCTCGTGGGCATGGACCCGGCTCCGGATGGCTCCGGGTGCCAGACGAATCGAGAGGCTCCGGCCGAGAAATTCTGCGACGCCCTTCTTGTGGACCGCATCGCCGCTCGGGATGGGCCGCCCCGTGATGGCTGCGAGGATTCCCTCGGCGGGTGGCCGGGTTTCGGCCAAGAACGCCTCGTGGATCGCATCGAGGTCGTTGGCGATGTGATCCGCGTCGAACGGAAGCATTGCGATCGGAACGAAGCGGGTTTGCAGTACCGGATCGAGCATCGACGAACTCGACAACCAGAGAGTGCGCAGCTGGAATTTCCAGCCGGCTTGCGCGCGGATCAGGGCGTCCACGTGCAACTGAACGGGCACGATGCGGCGCTGTTTCCAATCGTCGCTCAGAACGTAGAGTTGCTGGATCGCCGTCAGCGCGGCGCTGGGATCGAGGTCTGCGAGCCAGACCGATCGCTCGAGAAATTCGACGGCCTGATCGCTGCTTCCGCGCCGGGCGAGCTCGCCCGCAGCCGCAACGAGTGCTTTGGGGTCGTAGGGGTGCTCGAGCGCGAGGCGAACGAGGTCGCTTGATCCAACACCAGGGTCTGTCGGAGCAGGCCCGGTGATCTCAGCAAGTCGCGCGTGTGCGTGGGAATGCGAGCTGTCGTGCTCGATGACCTGGACGAGATACGCGCGTTCGGCGTCTCGATTGCGCGCGCGCCGCTGCACGTCGGCAAGCCGAAGCAGCTGC
Organism: uncultured Spirochaetales bacterium; assembly: GCA_964494795.1. GTDB lineage: Bacteria > Myxococcota_A > UBA9160 > UBA9160 > SMWR01 > JACZVU01. The sequence continues at coordinate 37,647 of CAZBSV010000149.1, forward strand.
TTGACGGCATTGGAATCGATCGGGGCTTCCGGTTCCGGATTCGCGCGCCCAAAGGCCGCGGCCGTTGGCCGCGAAGGCGCCGACGGCGAAGCCGACGCGGGCGACATCGAATGCGCGACGCACACCCAGGCGATCGCGCCGACGCACAGCGCACGCACACGCAGATCGGTAAGGCGCGAGCGAATTTCGATTACCCCCTCGGTTCGAGCCGGAAGACCTGCCGGGCGCAGCCGGAAGATCTACCGCACAGCAAGAGCGTGGAAGATCGACGAACGCGTCAGGAGATCCTCGCGAGCGCGTGGTCGACCAGGGCCGCCTGTTCGGCGCGGTGGATTCTCATCGATCCGGTTGCCGTGCTAGCGCTTGCGCGTCGGCCCGCGTAGAGGAGCCGCTGGGTCGGGCGCAGCTCGGCCTGCAGCCGATCCCGCACGAACGTCCAGGGGCCCATGTTCGCCGGCTCTTCCTGAGCCCACACCACCGTCGACGCATTGCGGTAACGCTCGATGACGCCAGCGAGCTGCAACAGCGGCCAGGGGTAGAGTTCTTCGACACGGACCAGCGCCACGATCGCGGGATCATCGAAGCGCCGATCGCGCTCTTCGAGAAGATCGTAGAAGACCTTGCCGCTGCACAGGATGATCCGCTTGACGCGCTCGGGCCGCTCGAGAGCGATCCGATCGTCGATCACGGGTTGGAATCGACCGCGCGCGAGGTCTTCGGGCGCAGACATCGCCTCGGCCTTTCGCAGCAGGCTCTTCGGCGTAAACAAGATCAGCGGAGCGCGATAGGGTCGGCGCGTCTGGCGGCGCAAGACATGGAAGTACTGCGCGGGGGTCGTGCAATTGACGATCTGCAGCGAATCGTCCGCGCACGACTGCAAGAAGCGCTCGATTCGCGCGCTAGAATGCTCCGGCCCCTGACCCTCGTAGCCGTGCGGAAGCAGCAGCACGAGCCCGCTCATCCGCTGCCACTTCACGTGAGCGGAGCAGATGAACTGGTCGATGATCACCTGGGCGCCGTTCGCGAAATCCCCGAACTGGGCCTCCCAGATCGTGAGCGTCGACGGGTCCGCGAGGCTGTAGCCGTACTCGAAGCCGAGCACGGCGGCTTCCGAAAGCAGACTGTCGTAGACCTCGAAGCGGGCCTGGCCCTCCGAGAGATTGTCGAGCGGGACGTACTCTTCCTCGCTGATCTGATCGACGAACAGCGCGTGGCGCTGACTGAACGTACCCCGCCGACTGTCCTGCCCGGAAAGCCGCACGGGTGTTTGTTCCACCAGCAGCGAACCCATCGCGAGCGCTTCGGCCATCCCCCAGTCGATCGGCCCACCATCGGCGACGGATTTTTGCCGGCGCGCCATCAGCGCCGAGAGCTTGGGGTGGAGGTTGAATTCGGGCGGCACGGATCCGATGCGCTGCGCGAGCTGAGCGAGCTGCTCGATCGCGACCGCCGTCTCCGGTTCGTCTTCTGGAGCCGTGCGCTGGTAGCCGGCCCAGAGGCCGCGGGGCTCGTAGGGCTCGTCAGGCCCGGCAGGGCGCGTTTCGATCACCTCGAGTGCGTGCGCGAGTTGGTTGTTCAGATCCTCCTCGATCCGCCTCGCATCCTCGCTCGTGAGCACGTTCGATCGCAGCAGCGTTTCGGTGTATTTCTTTCGAACCGACTCCTGCTGGCGGATCTTCGCGTAGAGCAGCGGCTGGGTGAAACTGGGCTCGTCACCCTCGTTGTGGCCGTGGCGGCGGTAGCAGACCAGATCGATCACCACGTCCTCACCGAAGCGGTTGCGGTACTCCAACGCGATCTTCGCGCAGTGCACCACCGCTTCCGGGTCGTCTCCATTCACGTGGAAGATCGGAACCTGGATCATCTTCGCGACGTCGGTGCAATACAGGGTCGAGCGCGCCTCGTCTGGCGTCGTGGTAAATCCGATTTGATTGTTGACCACGATGTGAATGGTTCCGCCGGTCGAGTAGCCGACGAGATTCGAGAGATTGAGCGTCTCGGCGACGATCCCCTGGCCCGAAAACGCCGCG
>CAZBSV010000150.1:0-24012 GCA_964494795.1 uncultured Spirochaetales bacterium
CGGCTGCGGTCGCGCGGGGCGAATGCGGGGATGGGAACTTGAGCGACGTCATTCTATTGGAGGGGATCCAGATCCCGGCTGCGCTCGGAGTCACGGCGACCGAGCGGCGGGTTCGCCGGCCGGTCACGTTGGACCTGGAGGTCGGGCTCGATCTTCGGGACGCGGGGCGCGTAGATCGGATCCGGCGGACCGTCCACTACAAGCGAATCTTCGAGATCGTCGAGGACGTCGCGGCCAACCAGCAACACCAGCTCGTCGAGGCGCTCGGGGATCGGATCGCGCGCGCGGTGCTCTCGAAGTTCGACGTCGATTTCGTGACCGTCACGGTCCGCAAGCCGACCCCGATCGCGGGCGTACTCAAGTACGCGGGGGTGCGAATCACGCGCACGCGTGAGGACGTGAGCTGAGATCCGCCGACGAGAAATCCGCTGCTCGAAGCTAGGAAATTAGTCGCGCAAACTCGATTGCGTTAGTCTGGTATTGCCCTTTCGAGTTATCCGGTATTGCCTTCTCGAGTTACCCAGCTGGGGGTCGTAGCAGATACGCAGCTGGGGCCCCCTCGCCGATCGGAATTTTCGGAGATCCCCCTATGGCTTCGAAGAAGCCCGCCGCACCCGCAGTGAATCTCGCGAGCGGCGACTCCGGCCAGATGTCCAAGAACGAGCGGATCAAGAGCGCGAGCGAGGGGCTCTTCTTCGTGCAGCCCACGAAGGGCGAGCGCCACACTTTCTTGGACGAACTCGACGCCCTCGACCGCGGCGAGAGCGAAACGATCTCGGGCGAGGCCAAGGAAATTTCCAAGTTCTTCGGCGTCTACAAGCAGCAGGCGCGGGGCGAGCGCGGCAAGAAGGTCGACGACTATTTCTTCATGGTCCGGATCAAAGCGCCTGCGGGCGGTGGCTTCAGCCGCGCGCAGTGGCTCGCGCTCGACCGCGCCGCAGACGCCTATGCGGACGGCACCTTGCGCGTGACTTCACGCCAGGGGATTCAATACCACCACGTCTACGGCCCGAAGCTCGCCGCGCTGATCCGGCACTTGAATCGCGATTACCGCGGCGGCGCGACGCTCGGCGCCTGCGGTGACGTCAACCGCAACGTGATGGGTTGCCCGATCGAAGGCCTCGATCCGGAGTATGCGACCGGCGCTTTCGAGCTCTCGTTCGAGATCGCCGAAGAACTCGCGCCGAAGACCAGCGCGTATTTCCAGATCTTCCAGTCCGACGACGAGGGCCGCAATCTGCGACCGATCAACTCCGACGAGCCGCTCTACGGCGAGACCTACCTGCCGCGCAAGTTCAAGATCGGCATCGCGCACCCGACCGACAATTCGATCGATGTGCTCACGCAGGACATCGGACTCGTTCCGGTGATGCACGACGGCGTCGTCGATGGCAGCGTCTGGGATTTCTACTCGGGCGGCGGCCTCGGACTCACCCACAACATGCCGGAGACGGCGGCGCTGCTCGGACTCTACCTCGGTCGCCTGCGCCGCGATCAGGTTGTCGAGGCCTGCAAGTCGATTGCGATCTTGCAACGCGAGCAGGGCGAGCGAAAGAATCGCCGCCAGGCGCGTTGGAAGTACACGATCCGGCGGCTCGGCGTGGACGTCGTGCGCAAGACGCTGCGCGATCGCTTCGGGATCGCACTCGAAGACGCCGAGCCGACGCCCCTGCCGCCGATGAATCTGCACCTCGGCTGGCACGAGCAGCGCGGCGGCGGGAGCTACTACGGGCTGTCCGTCGAAAACGGCCGCGTGGGCCCGCAGCTGCGCGCGGTCATCCGCCGGGCGGTCGAGACGCTGGATCTCACGGTTCGCGCAACCGCCCAGCACGATTTGCTGCTGTGCGACGTGCGGGATCGCGCGGCGCTCGAGCGAATGCTCGAAGACGGCGGCGTCGCGAAGCCGGAATCGATCTCGATCGCGCGCCGGAATTCGATGGCCTGCCCGGCGAAACCGACCTGCGGACTCGCGATGACGGATGCCGAGAACATTCTCCCGATCTATCTGGACGCCATCGAGGCGGCCGGGCTCGGGGGTGTCGATGTGGTGATCCGGATGACGGGCTGCCCGAACAACTGCGCGCGCCCGCCGAGCGCGGAAATCGGGATCTACGGCTATGGGAAGAACGATCACGTCGTGCTCGTGGGCGGCTCGAGAGCGGGCACGCGCATCGCCCATACTCTGTACGCCCGGCTACCCGGCGAGCAGATGATCGCCGCGCTGATCGGCCTGCTGCGCGCGATTCGCGATCGCGGCGATGGCCGACCCGCGGGCGACTTCCTGCACGAAGCGGATCCCGAGCAGCTGCGCGGCTGGGTGGGCGTGACCGACGAGGCTTGATGGCTCGCGCAACCCGCGTTCGGCTCGACCGGTCGCGCAAACCGCGTTCGGCTCGACCGCTCGCGCAAACCGCGTGCGGCCCGACCGCTCGCGCAACCCGTGTGCGGCCCGACCGCTCGCGCAACCCGCGTGGTATGTTTCCGCCACGGCTGACACCCGCGTGCCAACGGCCGAGGGAGTGGTTGCGAATTTGAGTGCCGCCGAATCCCACACTTCGCTCAGCCGCGCCGACGCCGAGAAGCTCGTTGCTACCGGCGTGTACGCGGGCCGGCTCGAGCGCATCCCCGCCGAGCGACTCGCCGCACAACTCTTCGACCCGCTCGTTCGGGAGGCCGTACTCGAAGGCGCCGCCGAGAGCAAGCGGCGCGGCAAGGGAGACGTCGTCAGCTTTTCCCGGAACGTCTTTATTCCGCTCACGAATCTCTGCCGTGACCGCTGCGCGTACTGCACGTTCGCGAAACTTCCCGATGCCCCAGACGCCAAGACCTACACGCTCGCGGAAGTCGAAGCGGTCGTGCGCAGCGCGGTCGCGTCGGGCTGCCATGAGGCGCTGTTTTGCCTCGGCGACAAGCCCGAGATCGCGTATCGCGCGTATCGCGAGTGGCTCGCGCGCAACGGGCTGCGCGACACGACCGACTACCTCGTTCGAGCCTGCCGGATCGCGTTCGAGCTCGGCATCCTGCCGCACACCAACGCGGGCATTCTCAGCGAGGACGAGATGGGGGAGTTGCGCCCCTGGAACGCCTCGATGGGGTTGATGCTCGAATCGACGAGCGAACGGCTGCGCGAAAAGGGCATGGCCCACTACTACTGCCCCGACAAGGATCCCGCCGTGCGCATCCGCATGCACGAGCAGGCCGGCGAACTGAAGATTCCGTTTACGAGCGGCATCCTGCTCGGAATCGGCGAGAACGCCGTCGAGCGGATCGATACGCTGCTCGCGATTCGCGAACTCGACGACCGCTACGCGCACATTCAGGAGGTGATCGTCCAGCCCTTCCATCCCAAAGCAGACACGCCGATGGCGGCCGTCGCTCCGCTCGCGGACGCGGAAGTGGCAGCTTGGGTGGCGCTCGCGCGCTTGCTGCTCGGGCCGGAGATGAACATCCAGGCGCCGCCGAACCTCGCACCCAAGGCGCTCGAGTTACTGCTGCGCTCGGGACTCAACGACTGGGGCGGCGTCTCGCCGATCAGCGTCGACTTCATCAATCCCGAAGCGCCGTGGCCCGCGCTCGATACGCTTCGCGCGCGCACGCGGGCTGCCGGCCAGCGCCTCGTCGAGCGCCTCGCCGTCTATCCCAGCCATCTGCTCGATCGGCCGGACTTCTTCGAGCCGCGCGTGCGCGAGGCGGCGCTCGCGCACGCCGATGCTTCGGGTTACGCGAAGAGCGTCACGATCGCTGCTGGCGCGGAGGCGGCGTGATGTTGGAACGGCTGCTCGGCGGCGTGAGCCCGGAAGTGGGCCGCATTCTCGAAGCCGCGCTCGAAAAGCGCGAACTGCACGCGCGCGACGCCGCGGTGCTGCTCTCCGCAGAGGGGGCCGACTTCTTCGCGCTGCTGCGCGCGGCGGATGTCGCCCGCCGAGACGACAACGGCGACGACGTCTCTTTCGTGGTGAACCGCAACATCAATTTCACCAACGTCTGCTACGTGGGCTGTACGTTCTGCGGCTTTTCGCGGCATCGCGACGAGGCCGACGCCTACGATCACCCGCTCGAGCGGTTGCTCGAAAAGGCGCGCGACGCGGTGGCGCGCGGTGCGACCGAAATCTGCATCCAGGGTGGAATCCACCCGAGCAAGGACCACACCCACTACCGCGACATCCTGCTCGCGTTGAAGCGGGAGTTTCCGGATCTCCACCTGCACGCGTTCTCGCCCGAGGAAATCGACTTCGGCCAGCGCAAGTGCGGCATGCAGCTGCGCGACTACCTGCGCTGGTTGATCGACGCGGGCCTCGGAACCATGCCCGGCACTGCGGCAGAGATCCTCGACGATTCCGTTCGCGCGGTCGTATCGCCGCGAAAACTCAAGACCGCGCGCTGGGTCGAGATTGTCGAAGCCGCGCATTCGGTCGGGCTGCGCTCGACCTCCACGCTGATGTACGGCCACATCGAGAGCGTCGACCAGGTCGCCGCGCACCTGCATCTGCTGCGCGAAATCCAGAAGAAAACCGGAGGCTTTACAGAGTTCGTCCCGCTCGGCTTCATCCACGAGCGAAATATCTTGTTCAACCACATGAACGCGCGCGCGGGCGCTTCGATGCCCGAGGATCTGCGCATGATCGCGGTCGCGCGGCTGTTCTTGCGCCCCTGGATTTCGAACATCCAGATGTCATGGGTGAAGATGGGACCCAAGCTCGCCCAGCTCGCGCTGCTTTCGGGTGCGAACGACTTCGGCGGAACGCTGATGGAGGAATCCATCAGCCGAGAATCGGGGTCGCAGTTCGGGGAGAATCTGCCCCAGGAGGAGATTCGCCGGCTGATTCGAGGCGTCGGGCGCACGCCCGTCGAGCGATCGACCACTTACGGGATCCTGCGGCGCTTCGACGATCCCGCCGCGGATCCGCCTTCGCTCGAGCCCGCCAAGCCGCGCGAACTCTCGGGTCCCGCGCGCTGGCGGCTCAGCCCCGAAGCGTAATTTCGCCGCGCCGCCGCTAGCTGGGGAAGCGAAGCTTCCCTTGCGGCGCAGCTCGAACCCGTTCCGGGTTCGAGCTGCTAGCGGGGCGCCGGCACTCGCTCCAATTCGTCCAGCCGGGCGGAAATGGCCTCGACCTTGTAGCGAAACGGAGCGCTCGCGAGCACCTGCTGCTCGACGACTTTTTCCGCGTTGCTCACCGACGGATGCTTGCGGCCGAAAGCGCGCGCGACCGCCGATGCGGGTTGTTGGGTGTAGTTCCGGCACAGGTACATCGCGAGTTGGCGCGGGATCGTCACGTCCTTTCGCCGCGAGCGCGATGCGAGCGCGGTCGGCGTGGTTTCGTAGAGCTTCGCGACAGCCTCGATGATGGTATCGATCGCGAGGCGCCGCTTCGGGGTTCGCAGTGCCGAGACCTTCGCGAGCGCCTGCTCGGTGAGTTCCAGGTCGATCGGGCGTTTGAGCAGCGAAGAACTCGTCACCAGCTGAACGAGAACGCCCTCGAGGTCCCGCACGCTGCCGCGCACCACGTCGACGAGCAGCGTGAGGCACTCGTCGGGCAGGCGGATGCCGCCGCTCGCCGCCTTGACGCGCAGGATTTCGCGGCGAACCAGCGAGTCCGGGGTCTCCAGCGTCGCGACCAGGCCCGCCGCCATATGCGAACGCAGGCGCTCGTCCAGTCCGCTGATTTCACCGGGCAGTCGATCGGCGGTCAGCACGACCCGGGCGCCGATCGCAACCAGGTGGCTCAAGGTGTGGAAGAGTTCGAGTTGGGTCGCTTTTTTCCCGCCGAGGAACTGCACGTCTTCGACCACGAGCAGATCGCAGCCGCTGCGAAAGCGTTTCTTGAACTCGTCGATCTTTCGATTTCGAATGGCGCCCGTGAACTGGTTGGTAAAGTTTTCCGACGACGCGTAGATGACCCGGCCATCGCTTCGGGTGCGCGCCTCGGCGATTGCGCGGGCGAGGTGGGTCTTTCCGAGCCCGGACGCCGATGCCAGATAGAGCGGGTTGACGGAACGCTGAGCGTCCTGCGCGACCGCGAGCGAAGCTTCGCGCGCGAGGCGATTGCAGGCGCCCACCACGAAGTTGTCGAACGTATAGGGCAGGCTGTGCTGTTCGGGTTTGCGGAGCTTGTGGGTTCGCGGTTGTGGGCCGGGCGCGGCTCGCGCGCACTCGTCCCGGGTCGCCAGCGCGGGTGCACTCGGGACGCGACGCTCGAGCTTCGATGCCGCGAGATCCAGTTCGATTTCGACGGTCTTGCCCGCTTCGGCTGCCGTGTGTCTTCGGATCGCATCGAGAAAGCGCTCGCGAACGCGCTCGCGATGCAGGGCTGACGGGCACAGCAGGCGAAGTTTCTCGCCGTCGGATTCTGCGATGAGGGGCCGAACCCACGCCTCGATGACGAAAGCAGGTACTTCCGCCTCGAGACGGCGCACGACACCGTCCCAGAACATGGTGGGGGGGCTCATGTTCTATCGATTCTCAGTATCTATGTACAGAATGTGCCGGGATTCCCGAGACGGTTAGCCCAGCTCGACGCGCAGTAAACCACCTTCTTCGCATTCCTGCAATCCCGTGCGACTCCGATCGCGCCGGCCAGATCTACACGCGATAAGGTATGTCGATATCGATTGGGTACCGTCGGAAAACCGCTGTTTGCAAGTCGGATCGCGATTTCATTCCGAGCACTTCGCGGTGGGCCTTCAGGTTTCTTCGCGCCTAATGGGAGCGTTGCGAGGGCTGATTCAGCCGCATATGCGATCTCTGAAAATCGAAGTATTTTGCTCGAATAGTAGAATTATCGCCCTTTTTCAGGTGCATCAGAGAAACGCTGCGCGGAGCCCGAGCAGGGCCTCCTGGCGGTCTTGACTTCGGCGCGCGCGATGCGCAGTCGAGCCGGCAACAGGTTCGACGCGCGTGCAACCGCCGGTTCATTCCAAAGCGGCTCTTGCTCGTTCTGTCGAGAAGTTGCAAGCGCCCGCGATCGGTTGGATCAAAACAGCGTTATCAGTTTTCCGAACGCAGCGCTTCGGCTTGACGCTCGCCGCGGCTGGCGGAAGACTCCCGCGCGTGAAGCGTCTGAAAAAGGCGGTGGATCGCGCAACGGCGCGCAGCCTGATCGCGCGTTTGAACCGAGACGCCCAGCAGATCGCCTGGCGGTTCGATCTCCGCTACCGATCGATCGAAGCCGAGCGCGGCAACGTGACGAACCGTTACGGCATCTGTTACGACAACGGGGCGATCAAGATCCGACTCTGCCACGCGGTCAGCGGCCGGCTGCTGCGGTACTCGAGCCTGGTTGGCACGCTCTGTCACGAACTCGCGCATCTTCGCCACTTCAATCACGGCGTGCGCTTCCGCGCGTTCAACGCGGAACTGCTGGAATTCGCGCGCGCACAGGGCATCTACCGACCCGGTCGCCGGACTTCGGAACCCGAAACCCCGCTGCCGCGCGAACAGCCGACCGCGCGAGGAGCCGGCGCAATCGGCGCGAGCCGCGGCGGATCGCGAGATCCGCGGCCAGTTCAGTTATCGCTGTTTTGAAAAGAAACGGGGGGAGCCGCGAGAGGTCAGCTACCGAGCTTGTCGAACTCTTCGAGGTTGTTGGGACCCTCGATGACCTTCACCGCGATCTCGTCGCATGCGATCGATTTGTCGAGAATTTCTTCGATCAGTCCTTCGACCGTCAACTCGTCGAACTCAGCCAGCGCGTCCTCCATGCTCGAGTCCGACACGCTGAAATTAACCGTGACCTTGATCTTGACGTCCATCGGATCCGTGCCCTTTCTGCCCATCAGTCTTTCCAGGGACCCAGCCACGATTCGCCGCTCGCGCGTGTGTGGCCGCGTCTCACCGCCGCGGCGGATCCCCGATGCCGCGTTCCAACTGATGGGCGGAACGCGTCAGAAACGCTCTAAGTTACTGAAATTAAAGAGCATTTCAGCAAAGCGGCGAAAGGATACACCAGCGATCTGCAAAGGGCTACGAAATTTGCCCCGCAATCGTGTGCTTTTCCGCTGTTCTTCGCACTACATGGAGAATGAGGGCTATTGCCCTCATATTCGTTGAGCGTCTGCGCTCGCGTGAAACGCGATCAGCGCCGTGACCGCCACCCCGACCGCGATGAAGACCGTGAGCGAAATCCGATGCAGCGCGGCGAATCGCGCCGCGATCTCTGCGGTTGCCTCCGGTCCAAAAGACACGTCCCGGATCTCAGCCAATTCCACGGAGACGCCGAAGTGGGAGTAGAGGCAGAGTGCGCTCAGTGCGATGGGCGCGGCGATCAGCAGCCAGCCGCGGCCGAGCGCCTTCGAGACGAGCGCCAGCGCGATACCCGCGAAGGCGCCGTAGAGGTGGAGCTTCGTGAGCACCGGACCGACGAGCTGGCCCGCCGCATGGGTGGACGGCAGCACCGCGAATGCGGTCGGCGCAATCACCGCGCCGAAGAGCAGGTACGAGCCGAACCAGCCGCCGAGCAGCAGCCAGAGACACGTGCGCAAGGCGCTCTCGCCCGGCGCGCGATGCCGAGTCGGTTTTGCATCCTGCATGGGGTGGATTCTCTGCGAGACTCCGAGCGCTGTAAAGAGCGCAGAGATCAGAGACCAGCCGCTGTGTTGACCCATCGAGGCGTGCACGGTCATAAGCGGGTTCGAGGCATCCGCGGTTGGTTGACCGAGCGCTTGACGCTCTACATGTCCGAGCCGCTGGGCAACTACCACCTGCGCGCACCGAACGATTTCGAACAATTGAAATCGACGATTCGCAAGGGCGACGTACTTCTCGTCGAAGGTGATCAGCGCGTCTCCTCGGTCATCAAGTATCTCACGAGAAGTTCCTGGTCGCACGCGGTGCTCTACATTGGCGACGAGTTGCTCAGGCGCACTGACGATCTCAAGCGGAGCGCCCGAGAGACGTTCGGGGATGCCGCGGAGCATCTCATCGTAGAGGCGCTGTTCGATGGCGTCGTCGCCTCGCCGCTCGTGAAGTACATCGACTACAACGTTCGCCTGTGTCGCCCGCACCGGCTCCGCTCCGAGCACCTGAAGATCATCCTGGACGACGCCGTGGCCGCGATCGGCTGGCGTTACGACCTGCGCAACATCCTCGATCTCGCGCTGCATCTGGTCTTCGTCTCGCTGTTGCCGGGACGTCACCGCGAGGAAATGCTGCGTTTCGGAAGCGGTGCTTCGAGCCAGGTGATCTGTACGAGCCTGCTCGGGCAGCTCTTTCGCAAAGTTGGCTTTCCGGTGCTTCCCGTCATCACCTACCCCGACGGAGCGGACGGAGCGGACGGAGCGGACGGGGTGGGCGGGGCGGGCGAGGCGAAACCTGCGGTTTTGCGTCGGCGCTGGCCGCGCTTTCCGCGCCGGCGCCGACTGCATCACCCGGGCCTGTTTCGCGCACGCCACCCCACGCTATTGACGCCAGGGGACTTCGATCTATCGCCGTACTTCCAGATCGTGAAGTTCAACCTCGGCGCGCAGCGCAGATTCGATTACAGCCGGATCGAATGGGCGCCCGACCTCGAGCCTGCTGAGAAAATCGCGAACGAGCTGTGAACGGGCCTGAATCCCCCCGAGAGTGCTGCGGCAAGCCGCGAGCGCGCAGATCGCGCACGAGCATTCGATCTGCAAAAATCTTCCGCGCATGCGCAAAAAAGGCTCAAGAACGCGCACCGGCGGCCGTTAGATAGAGCGTTCCAGTCAAGCCAGGGGGGGGTGAGGCTGTGGACATCGCGCCCCGGGACCTAGGGTCCTGGGGCGTACTTGTTTGTGGCTTCGACTGCGGGCCGTTCGTCCGGCTCGCTGGCCTGGATCTGCAGCCGGTTTGCTTCGACATCGCCGCTCACGTCGCTATGACAGGCTGCCTTGGATCCCGCAGCGGGCTGCATCACCGATCGGGTCTTGCGCGCGAGTCGATGAACCTCGCTCGCATCCAACACGCCGCGCTTTTCGAGGATCTCCTGTTGCTCGGGAGTCAGTGCCGCGCTGATCTTGGCGCGGTCCCACGCGTACGCGTCATCTTTTCCGCTGAAGAATTCGACGATTTCCTTGCTGATGCGAACCGAGCACCAATCGTGTCCGCACATCGCGCAGAAGTCGGTGTCGACATCTAGGTCTTCATCGTGGAAGGCGCGCGCCGTATCCGGATCGAAGCTGAGTTCGAAGTGCTTCTCCCAGTTGAGCGCCGCTCGCGCTTTCGTGAGCTGGTCGTCGCGGTCGCGCGCTCCCGGGATTCCGAGCGCCACATCTGCCGCATGCGCGGCAATCTTGTACGCCACGCATCCCTGTTTCACATCGTCGCGTTTCGGCAGGCCGAGGTGTTCCTTGGGCGTCACGTAGCAGAGCATCGATGCGCCGTGATAGGCGGCGGCGGTGGCACCGATGCAGCTCGTGATGTGGTCGTAGCCCGGGAAGATGTCGGTCACGAGCGGCCCGAGCACGTAGAACGGAGCTCCGTGACACAGCTGCCGCTGCAGCTTCATGTTGTACTCGATCTGATCGAACGGAACGTGTCCCGGTCCCTCCACCATCACCTGGCAACCATTCGCCCAGGCGCGCTCGGTCAATTCGGCGAGCACCTGGAGTTCTGCGAGTTGGGCCGCATCCGTCGCGTCCGCGAGGCCGCCGGGGCGCAGTCCGTCCCCGATCGAAAAGGTCACGTCGTAGCGGCGCATGACGGCGCAGATCTCGTCCCAGAGTTCGTACATCAGGTTCTGGCGCTTGTGGTGGAGCATCCATTTCGCGAGCAGGGAGCCGCCGCGGCTGACGATTCCGATCAAGCGCTCGCGCACCAGCGGAAGGTGTTCGCGCAGCACGCCTGCGTGAATGGTGAAGTAGTCGACGCCCTGCCGGGCCTGGCTCTCGAGCGTCTCGAGCACCGCGGCCGCGTCGAGATCTTCGATCTTGCGCCCGATGATCATCGAATAGATGGGCACCGTCCCGATCGGCACGCTCGAATGCTGAATGATCGCCATGCGGGTCGCATCCAGATCGCCGCCGGTCGAGAGATCCATCACGGTATCCGCCTGCCAGCGCTGCGCCCAGCGAAGTTTCTCGACTTCTTCCTCGGTGCTGCTGCTTACCGGCGACGCGCCCATGTTCGCGTTGACCTTGGTGAGGCTCGCGCGGCCGATGCACATCGGGTCGAGCCCGCGAGCGAGGTGGTTGATGTTGGCGGGGATCACCATGCGACCCGCAGCCACTTCGTCGCGCACCGCCTCGGGGCTGAGGTGCGGCTCGCGCTGCGCGACCCGGCGCATCTCGGGGGTGATGGTTCCGAGCCGGGCATGCTCGAGTTGGGTCACCGGAACGAAGTCAGCCGGTGCCAGCCAGCGGCCTGCTACGCGCGTCCAGTCGGCGGGCATGAAATCCCAGGCGGTCTGCCGCGATGCGGCCGGCATGCCCGGTGTGTCTGGAGAACTGAAGCTCAGCGCCCCCCCGATCTGGCTCGTGTTCGCGAAACTTCCGGGCGAGGTGCCCTCGCGGCGCGACGAGGGGTTTCCGCCGATCGGCGGCAGCTGATAGCGCGGATTCGAGTCGAGGGATCGAGGATCGCTGGACATCGCGGGACACTCCCTTGCGTCTGCCGCCCAACGGGCGCGCAGCCGATTGCGCCGGGCGTGCGGAGCCCAGCGAGATGGCGCGAAGTCGTGCGGGGAGGGTCGCCGAGTGGCGGAGAGCCGTTTCCTACGCTCGTACGAACGAGTTCAGGTTCGAAGGGTTTTTCTCAGGCCCGGCCCACGACGCGCGTCTGGCCGACCACCCCCAGGCTCCGCAGTTGTCCGCACTCTATCACATTGTCGAGGCCGCAGAGTCTCGGCGCGCAAAGCCGAGCGTTTTTTTGCGCGACCAAACGCCGCTGATCGAGGCGGCGTTCGCCCGGTGCTAGCGTCTCCCGATGCAGTCGAGATGCATGTTGTGGCTGATCGCGCTGCCCCTGGTGGTGGCTTGCGATCAACGGCTAGAACCCTTCATACCGGGTGAAAAACCACAGGCTCCGGATCTGTCGAAGATTTTTCCCGCGGGCGCGGAGCGAGCCGCGAGACCGGTCGCGGATCTGCCGTCGGCGCCCGGACGCGGCGCCGCGCCCGTCGAGCCGTCCGGTGCGCCGATCCAGGGAACGATCGAACTCGCAGCCGAGCTCGCACACAGCGTTCCGCGCGACGCCGTGTTGTTCGTGGTGGCGCGCTCGGCGGATGGGGGGCCACCTGTTGCCGCGCAGCGCATCGACGCGCCGCGCTTTCCGCTCGAATTTTCGATCGGACCCGAAGATCAGATGATGGCCGCGGTCCCGTTCGCAGGTCCGCTGCAGATTTCGGCGCGGATCGATGCCGACGGCAATGCGACGACCCGGGGCGCGGGTGATCTGCAGGGCGCTTCCGCCAACAGCCACCGACCCGGCGACCGCGGCGTCGTCGTCCGGATCGACGAGCTGCTGACGGCGGATTCCGCCGCCGACGTCGTGCCCGCGCGCGCGAACGCAGCGGCTTCCGCAGCGATCGAGGGAAGCATCGAGCTCGCGTCTGATTTGGCGCAGCGCGTTGCTCCGGGTGCGGTGCTCTTCGTGATCGCGCGCAGCGCGCAAAGCGGGCCTCCGCTCGCGGTCGTGCGCGTCTCGGATCCGCAGTTCCCGCTCGCGTTCTCCATCGGCCCCGAAGACCGGATGTTGCAGTCGATGCCGTTCGCGGGTGAGATTTCGATCAGCGCGCGCGTCGACGCCGACGGTGACGCGATGACCCGTACCCCGGGAGATCTGCAAGGTGTGTCTCGATCTCCGCACGCGCCCGGCGATCGCGGCGTCGCGCTGCGGATCGACGAGGTGCTCTGACCCGCAGCGTCAAATCGCGTCGAAGGCGCCCGCCAGACCACAGGCGATCGCGGGCAGAACCATGAAGAGCTGGCCGGTCGACCTCTGGCGAGCCCGCGCGATGAAATCGGTCGCGATGACACCCCTCCACAGGCAGTCCGCAGCGCGCTGTCGGATCGATTGCCATGCTAGTGTCCCGCCCGAATCCGATGGCGACGTCACGAACGAAAAAACGCTCGGGGATGCGTTCGCGCATGCCGCTGGGAGACTTCCTGGTCGCCTACCTCCGCCGCGCGGGGGTGCGCCACATCTTCGGACTTCCGGGCGATCTCGTGCTCGGTCTGTTCCATCGCTTCGGCCGCGCGCGCGATCTCCAGGTCGTCACCTTTTCCCACGAACCCACGGTTGGATTTGCGGCCGACGGCTATGCGCGCAGCACCCGAAAACTCGGAGTCGTCTGCGTGACCTATGGAGCCGGCGGCCACAACGTCGTGAATCCGATCGCGGGTGCGTACGCGGAACAGGTTCCGCTGCTCGTCGTATCTGGCGGCCCGGGTGCCGTCGAATCGAGCATCGCCGCCGTCCACCACCAGGTGAAGGACATCGAGGCGCAGTGCCGGATTTTCGCAGAAGTCACCTGCTCGGCGAAGATCCTGCAGCGCCCGGAGCGGGCCGCGGAAGAGATCCACGAGCTGGTCGCTGCGATCTGGGCGGAGAGTCGCCCCGGCTACCTCGAAATCCACCGCGATCTCGTGGACCTTCCGATTCCTGTGCCGAAGCACATCGTCGAGTGGAGCGGTCGATTCCCCGACCCCAAGTCCGATGTTCGAAAACTCAAGGAAGCGGTTGCGGATGTCGTCGAGCGCATCCAGGCCGCCAAGAAACCCATCTTGATCGGTGGCCTCGAGCTGTATCGCGACCGCGCAGAGGGCGCATTTCTGGAGCTGGCCGAGAAACTCGGCGCGCCCGTCGTGACCACGATTCTCGCCAAGGGCGTCTTTCCGATGGGTCACCCGCAGCACATGGGGATTCACGTGGGCACCTTCAGCGCTCCGGAGATCAACGAGCGCGTGAAAGTGGCGGATCTGGTCATCGCACTCGGCACGCAACTCACGGATTTGAACCTCGGTGCCACCACGCCACAAGTGCAGCGCGCACGCTCGGTCTGGGCGACCGCGAATCGGGTCAACGTGTCCTATCACAGCTACACCGACGTGACGTTGAAGGATTTCGTGGAGGGACTGGTTGCAGAGCGACTGCCGAAGCAGCGCGAGAAAATCGTCTATTACGACAATCTGAAGCGCGGCGACCGGAGCGCAAAGAAGAGTCTCTCCATCAACGACATGCTCGTCGAAGTCAACGAATTTCTCGGCAAGCACGACGGCTATGACGTGTTTGCCGAGTCGGGCGACATGTTGTTCGGCGGGCTCGAGGTTTGCCCGCGAAACGGCGGCATGTATTACGCACAGGGTTATTATGCGTCGATGGGATTTGCGATTCCCGCGGCGCTCGGCGTCCAGATCGGGACCGGTCGGCGACCGCTGATTCTCTGCGGCGACGGCGGTTTCCAGATGACCGGGCCCGAGATTTCGCATGCGCCGCGGCTCGGCCTCTCGCCGATCGTGATCCTCGTCAACAATGCGGGCTGGGGGATCTTCCGTCCGGTGACGCCCAAGCAGGAGCTGCTCGACCTGCCGCCGTGGCCCTACGCGAAGCTCGCCAGGGCCTGGGGTGGCCTCGGCATCCGCGTGACGACCCCGAACGAGCTCTACGCCGCACTGCGCAAGGCACATGCGGCCGAGGGTTTCGTGATCATCGAGTGCATCGTGCCGAAGAACGACAACTCGCCGATGAGTCGCCGCTACATCCGCCAGAGCGCGCGCAAGGGAAGCGATTAGGGCTGCGCGGGGACGCATCCGAAGTCCGCGTCTACTCGTCGTCGACAGCCGCCGCTCGCGTGGCGGGCGGAAGGAAGAGCGGTATCGCGCAGCCGAGCAGCAGCGCGCCGATCCCGCCCGCGAGAAATGGCGCGTCTGGGCTCACGTTTTCGAGCAACCAGCCGGCGCTCAGGTAGGAGCTGATGCCGCCGAGGCTGACGCCGATCATCGCGAGCATTCCCTGGCCGGTCGATCGCAGGCGCTCGGGAACCACCGCATCCACGTACAACGGAGCGCCGAGCAGCAGGCCCGCGACGGTGACACCGTGGAGGATCTGAACCGCGAAGATCCAGCCCAGATCGGAACTCAGACCGCACACGAGCCAGCGCAGGCCGCCCGCGATCACCCCGGTTGCGAGCAGACCGCGCGCTCCGATCCGCGCGATCGTTTCTCCGAGCAACGCAATCATGGGGATTTCGGCGATCAACATGGGGATCCACATCCAGCTGACCCAGTCGAGACTCCCGCCGTGTGCGCGCACGAACAGCGGAAACATTCCCTGAGGGCCCTGGAGGAAGAAATACGCGAACAGCGCGAACACGAGCAGGCGCACGAAGGGCCGGTGGCGCATCAGTCGGAGCCAGTCGCCGCGCGGCGCACGCACCACGAGGGCTTCGGTCTGCGGGAGGCGTCGGGCGACCCAAGCGCAGACCAGCAGGAGGAGTCCAGCGCCGAGGAACATGATCTCGAGCCCCGGCTCCGACGGGCCGTTGGGTTCGGGGACGAGGTCGCGCAGCGACTGCAGGTAATGGAGCAGCGGCGGGAAGAGAATCACTGCAGCCAGGAATCCGAGCGTCCCCCAGATGCGCGTCAGCCCAAACGCGTGGCGGCCGGCGTCTCGCGTGAGCGCGAGCGTCGTCACCACACACGCGGGAATCAGCGCGGTCGAAAAACACGCGAGCGCGGCGGTGCCTAAGAGCAGCGCTGCGAAACCCTGCCAGAAGTAGAGCGCCGAGTAGCCGATCGCCGCGCCCAGCGCGAGAAACGGGAGTACGCGCGATCGCGAGCCCGTGCGATCGGCGACTTGACTCCAGAAGGGTTGCGCGAACAATCCGACCAGCGGAAGCACCGCGTAGACGAAGCCGACCTCCGAGGCATCGAGACCCGCGTTCTCGTTCAGGTAGAGGCTGTAGTAGGGGAAAAAAATTCCGAGTCCGCCGAGGCAGAAGAACCAGATTGCAGCCATCGAATCGGAGGCGGGATAACGCGACACTCTCGGTAGGATGCCGGTTAGCGGTCCGCGCCGCTCACCCGATCGAGAATCACATCGATCAGCGCGGCGTGCCCGCCGAGGGGTTCGCTGATTCGGATCCGGATGTCGGGATGTTTCGCGCCCGCGCGCTCGACCGCCGCAGGGATGTCCTCGGACGTGTGGCGCCCGGGACCGAGGAAGTACGGGTGTACGACGATCCGGCTCGCGCCCTTCGCCACGCAGGCGTCGATCCCGCTGGCGATGTCCGGCGCGGCGAGTTCGAGGTGGGCAATTTCGACGACGTCTCCGGGCACGCGGCCGCGCAGCTGTTCGGCGACGGCTTCGAGCTGGGCGTTCGCCTCGGCGCGGCGGCTGCCGTGATCGACGAGCAGGATCGCGCGCGTCAACGCGCGCTCGCAGCGCGCTCCAGCGCCTGCGCGAGGTCGTCGCAGAGATCTTCGGCGTGCTCGATGCCGACCGAGAGCCGCACGGTCGCCTCGCTGATTCCCTTGCTGCGTTTGGCTGCGGGCTCGAAGGCCCCGTGACTCATCGTCCACGGGTAGCCGATCAGGGATTCCACACCGCCGAGGCTTTCGCCGAGCGCGAAATAGCGCGTGCTCTGCGCGAACGCTTTCGCGGCCGGCTCCCCGCCCGCGAGGTCGACGGTGACGATGCCTCCGAAGCCGCGCATCTGGCGTTTGGCGAGTTCGTGACCCGGATGCTCCGAGAAACCCGGATAATGCACCCGTGCGATCTCGGGTCGCTCGCGCAAAAATTCCGCAACCCGCTTTGCGTTGGCGTCGTGCTCGCGCATGCGCAACGAGAGCGTCTTGGCGCCGCGCAGTACGAGCCAGGCGTCCCAGGGGCCGGGCACGCCTCCGGTCGCGTTGCGGGTAAATCGAAGTCGCGTCGCGATCGCTTCGTCGTCGACCACCAGCGCGCCGCCGATTACGTCGGAATGTCCGCCGATGTATTTCGTGGTGGAGTGCGCGACTACGTGTGCGCCGAGCCGCAGCGGATTTTGCAGATAGGGGCTCGCGAAGGTGTTGTCGACCACGAGCGTGAGCCGCTTGCGCCGCGCGATCTCCGCACAGCCCGCGATGTCGATCATGCGCAGCATCGGATTCGTCGGGCTCTCGATCCAGAGCATCTTCGTCGCGGAGTCGACGGCCTTTTCGACTTTGTCGAGCTGGGTGGCGTCGACGAACGAGAAGCGGATGCCGAAGCCGGACATGACCTTCGTGAACAGACGGTAGCTGCCGCCGTAGAGATCGTCGCAGACCACGACGTGATCGCCCGCGGCAAGCAGTTGCATCACGCCGTGGATCGCGGCCATTCCGGAGCCGTACGCGAGGCCAAAGCGGCCGCCCTCGAGCGACGCCAGGACGGCTTCGAGAGCATCGCGCGTCGGGTTTCCACTGCGCGAGTACTCGTAGCCGCGATTCGCACCAATCGCGTCCTGGGTGAACGTCGCCGTCTGATAGATGGGAACGATCGTCGCGCCCGTGGCGCTGTCGGCGGCCTGCCCGACGTGGATGGCACGGGTTTCGAAATGGGGATCGTTCGCCATTGCGTCTCGCTTTCTGCCCGTTCGCCAGTCCGCCGGTCGGGCCGCCGCTCCACGGAGTGTTGGGCTCGCCCGGGCGTGCGTTAGCGGCCGATCATACGCGACTGCCCTCGCGGATCAAGGCGCCGCGCGTCGCCGGCGCCCGATCCGCAGCATCGAGGTGCGTCATTTGGCCCGGATCGCCTCCTTCGATACATTGACGCGATCATGCCTAGCGCCGGCATTCTCGTCATCGGAAACGAAATCCTCTCCGGCAAGGTCGTCGACGCGAACTCGCCCTATCTATGCGAGCGACTGCGCGAACTCGGGGTGGACGTCGATCGCATCGTCACGATTCCCGATGACGTCGCCACCATCGCGTCCGAGGTCAAGGCGATGAGCGAGCGCTACGACTTCGTGTTCACCTCGGGCGGGATCGGTCCCACCCACGACGATCTCACCATCGAGGGCGTGGCGGCGGCCTTCGGGCGATCGGTCGAGATCGACAAGACGCTCGAGGAAAAGGTCCGCTTGGCGCTCGGGGACGATTTGACCGCGAGCCAGCTCAAGATGGCGAAAGTGCCGGCGGGCGCGGCGCTGATCGATGCCGGCGACCGATGGTTTCCGCTGGTCGTGGTCGACAACGTCTACATCTTTCCGGGCATTCCCGAGGGGTTGCGCCGCAAGTTCGAGTCGGCGTGCGATCGCTTCAGCGGTGTCCCGTTCGTGCTGAAGCGGGTCTACGTCAAGCGCAGCGAGAGCGAGATCGTCGACATCTTGAACGCCTTGCTGGCGGAGTTTCCGGATCTGGTGCTGGGTTCGTATCCGAAAATCCGAGAGACCTCCTACCAGGTGCTGCTCACACTCGAATCTCGCGACGAAGACTACGTTCAGCGCGCGTTGACCCGGCTGCTCGCGAGCCTGACCGACCGCGCAATACACAAGGTAGAGTGACTGGATCCCGTCGCGCGTGACCCGCTGCTCAAGTTCTACGCCTACGCGCATCCGCTGTGGATGATCGCGAGCCTCGGGGTCGTGGCGCTCGCGCTGAGGGCTGGCCTGCGGCTGCGGCGGGCGCGCTTCGGTTCGGAGCCGAGGACGCCGGAAATGCTCCGTGCCCATCTGCGACTCGCGAAACCCGCCGTCGCGCTCGTGTGTGTCGGCTTCGTCGCCGGCCCGCTTTCCGTGGTATGGCTGCGGGACTGGGCGCCCTTCTCGAGCTTCCACGCCTGGCTGGGCGTGCTTGCCACCGGCCTCTTCGTCGCGGTCGCAATCCTCGGGCATCAACTGGAACGGCACCGCGGTCGCCCGCTCGCCGCGCACGCGATTCTCGCGGGCCTCGCCGTGCTCGTCGCTGCGGTCGCAGTCGTGGCGGGGCTCGTGCTGCTTCCCTGAATCGCGCGGCTCGCTGCGGAGCTTCGAACGCTAGCTTTGGAGCTTCAAACGCTCGCTTCGCGGTTTCGAACACTCGCTTCGCGGCTTCAAACGCGATTTTCGGGGTTTCAAACGCGCTTTTCGGGGTTTCAAACGCTCTCTTCGGGGTTTCAAATTAAAGGACGTCGACCGTGCGCTGGCGCAGCCAGTGGTCGGCGAGTACGAGACACACCATCGCTTCGACGATCGGCACCGCGCGCGGCAGCACGCAGGGATCGTGACGCCCCTGCGCTTCGAGCGTCGTCGCCTTGCCGTCGCGCGTGACCGTCTGCTGCGCCTGGGCGATCGTCGCCGTCGGTTTGAAGGCGACGCGCACGACGATGGGCTCCCCGTTGCTGATGCCACCCTGGATCCCGCCCGAGCGATTGGACGCCGTGCGCGGTCGGCCGTCGGCACCCGGTACGAACGGATCGTTGTGCGCGATCCCGGTCAGTCGCGTGCCCTCGAAGCCGCTGCCGACCTCGAAGCCCTTCGAGGCGGGCAGCGACATCAGCGCGCGCGCGAGTTCGGCTTCGAGTTTGTCGAATACGGGGGCGCCCAATCCCGGCGGAACTCCGCGCGCGACACACTCGACGACGCCGCCGAGAGAATCGCCGCGCGCGCGCGCTGCGTCGATGCGCTCGATCATCTCGGCGGCCGCCGAAGGTTCCGGGCAGCGCACGAGATTCGATTCGACGGCCTCGAGGGTCACGGCCGCGGGGTCGATCTTCGCCTCGATTTCGTGGACCCGCCGCACCCAGGCGAGCACTTCGATTCCCGCGGCGCTGCGGAGGAGCTTGCGCGCGATCGCGCCTGCGGCGACCCGGCCGACGGTTTCACGCGCGCTCGCGCGCCCGCCGCCCTGCCAGTTCCGGATCCCGTACTTGGCCTGCGTGGTGTAGTCGGCGTGCGAGGGTCGGTAGAGATCCTTCATCGGCTCGTACGCCGAGGGACGCGCGTCGGTGTTGCGAACCAGGATGCAGATCGGCGTGCCGAGGGTTTGCCCCTCGAACAAGCCGGAGACGACCTCGGCCCGGTCCGCCTCTTGCCGCGACGTCGTGATCCGACTCTGTCCGGGTTTTCGCCGGTCGAGGTCGAGCTGGATTTCCTCGGAGGAGATCGGCAATCGCGGCGGACAACCCTCCACCACCACCCCGACCGCGCCCCCGTGGCTCTCGCCGAACGTGGAGATGCGAAAGATCTGTCCGAAACTGCTGCTCATGGCGCCGGAGGATAGCAGTCGCGCCGCTCGAGGTAGGCGCTGGCGAGTTCGCGCAGGCGCGCGCGGCCGAAGCTCGGATCGTGGCCCGCGTGGACGACCCGAACCGGAAGTTCGAGCAGGCGTTTCATCGTGCGCACGTAAGCCGCAACATCGCTCTCGGGAAGTTCGTCGAGCAGCGGGCCGTCGTAGACCGCATCCCCCGAAAAGAACGTCCCGGTCGCGGCCTCGAACAATCCGATGCTGCCCGGCGAGTGGCCGGGCAGGTGCAGCACTTCGAAGTGGCGGTTGCCAAGATCGATGATGTCGCCCTCGTCGACGGTGCGGGTCACCGAGGTGGCTGTGACGCGATACTGCGCGGGATCGAATCCCTCTGGCACCGCGGTCACCAACGTGTCGGGGACTTCGTAGCCCGCTCTTCGCAGGCCGTCGGCGATCGCGCCCATGTCGCTCGCGTAGAGGCCGCCGCTCTCGTGGTAGTCCGCCATCGCGGGCGCTTCGATCCGGTGCATGATGCGGTTTTCAAACTCGTGGAGGCCTCCGACGTGGTCGTAGTGGATGTGGGTCGCGACAGCGACGACTTCCTGTTGCAGCAGGTCGGCCGCGGCCTGTTTCAGCGATGCGATTCCGAGGCCCGAGTCGATCATGGCGTCGCGCTCGCGGCCGCGAACATGCCAGATGTTGCAGCGCACGAGCGGGTCGACGTGAGGCTCCCAGAGCAGCGTGATCGCATCGTCGACGCGCATGCGTTCGAACCAGCTGTCGGCGATCGGCAATCCCATCCGCGCACTCCTCGGGGCCTAGCCGGGTAGCTTCGACCGCCGATGCGGGGCTGTCAATTCGAAGATCGGTCCGACGGAGATAGCAGCAGATCGAGAGCCTTGGCGGTCATGCTCGCGTGGGGCAGAGACGCAATCGCACGCGGGGAGAGCCACTTGTGGCCCGCGAAACCGCGCAGTCGGACGCGTTCGGTCGGGGTGCTGGCGCGGTAGACGTGAAGGGTCAGCGCGCGGTGGGTGAACAGGTGTTCGACGCTGCCGATCTTCGCGGCGCGCGAAATTTCGAGACCCGCGCGTTCGCTCATCGCGCGGGTCAGGCCCTGGCGCGGCGACTCGCCGGGGGCGAGCTCATCACCGGGCAGATCCCACAACCCCCCCAGCAGTCCGCGGGAAGGCCGGCGCACGGCGAGCGCTTTGCCCCCGCGAAGGATCAGCGCGGCGACGGCTTCGATCTTTCGCGCGGCCTTCTTTCGCGCCTTGATGGGGAGTGATTCCGCGTCTCCTTGCGCCCATGCGTCGCACGATTGCGACACCGGGCAACTTCCGCAGCGCGGCGCGCGCGGCGTGCAGAGCGTCGCACCGAGCTCCATCAACGCCTGGTTGAGATCTCCGGGGCGCGGTCCCTGGACGATCGCTCCCGCCTCCTTCCAGAGTCGCTCGACGACGGCGGGCTGGCCGATGTCCTCGCGAATCCCCAGCAGGCGCGCGAGCACGCGCTTGACGTTTCCATCGAGAACGGGCTCGGGTCGGTCGAAGGCAATCGATGCGATTGCGCCCGCCGTGTATCGGCCGATCCCGGGCAGTGTCTGCAGGGTTTCGGCGTCGTCCGGGAGCCTCCCGCCGTGAACTTCGTCGATTTGGCGCGCTGCGGCCTGCAGGTTGCGCGCACGCGAGTAGTAGCCGAGGCCGGCCCACGCCCCGAGCACGTCGTCGCTGTCGGCGGTTGCGAGCGCGTGAACATCGGGAAAGCGCGCGAGAAAACGCTCCCAGTAGGGGATCACGGTTTCCACGCGCGTCTGCTGGAGCATCGCTTCCGAGATCCAGATCGCGTAGGGATCGCGCGTGTTTCGCCAAGGCATCTCGCGCTGATTGGCGCGATACCACTCGAGCAGCAGATTGCGAACGCGTCTCACGTCGACCTCGATCGCGTGCACGTGAAGCCGCTTGGGTTGATTATTGAGTCGACGTCGTGAGATTTGCGTCGACGTGCGTCTTTACCCATGCGGGATCCCACCACTCGCGTGATTCGACGTAGGTCCCGCCGAGGAGGATCGCGAAGTGGAGGTGGTCCCCCCCAGCGAGTCCAGTTGCGCCCGAGAGTCCCAACGTGCCGTTCTTCTCGACGCGATCGCCTGCGGAAACCTGCATCGACGACAGATGGGCGTAGAGGGAGAAGAGATTCAGGCCGTGGTCGACGATCACGCAGTTTCCGTAGATTCCGAGATCGTCTGCAAAGATCACCACTCCAGAATTCGAAGCTTCGATGACAGCTCCCGCGGTCGATGCGAGATCGTAACCAAAATGCGTCGCCTCGGAGATCTTCTGGCCATCGACGAAGTACGAGCGCTGCTCGGCAAATTGGCTCGTGACCTGGGAGTTTCGCAGCTGGGTGAACGCTCCGCTCCACAATTTCGACCCAGAGGGATTCGAGACGATCTCGCGGATCTTCGCTTCGTTGGCGGCACGCAGCTGGGTGTTGATCTGGTCGAACGCGCGATGCAGATCGTCGTGTGGGATCTCCGCATGGCTCGCAAGGTCTCGCACCTTCGTCTGGAGGAATGGATCCGGCAGTGTGATGTTGGCTTGCGGTAGAGCCCGCTCCTTGAACACCACCGACCAGCTCGCCTGCGCGATGTTTCCCGCGCGATCCTCGGCGACGATGACGATCTGCGGATCCGACGCTGCATCGGTTGGAACGGCGAAGAGCGCGAAGCGGCGGGTCGACGAGGCGTCTGCGCCCGGGGCCGCGAATCCGCGGTAGAAGTTGGTACCGACCATTACGCCGTCGCGCAGCGTCGCTTCGTTTACCGAGTAACGGACGGCTCCCGATCCACCGCGGTACACATAGGTGAGGCCGCTTTCGACCTGGATCAGGGGCTTCTTGAGATCGAATTCCACCGGAATCGAGAGGCGGGTCTCGTTTCCGCGGAAGCTGTTGCGCCACGACCAGTCGTGCGCGATCAGCGTCAAGTTCGCGTCACCGTGGGCGAGTCCGAGTGCCTTCGGGTCGATTTCGATTTCGATGTGTCCGCTCTGGCCCGCGGGGTCCGCGCCGATTCCCGCGCCGCGCGAATAGCTGCGCTCGAATACGAGCATCTCAGCATCCGCTTGCTGCACGCTGACCCGGATCTCGCGCAAGCCCGATCCGAGATCGCCGACGTCGAAAGCCACGCTTCCGCGGCTTCCGATCACGAGCGACGCGGGGGCCTCGATGCTGGGCGCGTCGCCCTCGAAGCGGGTCCAAGCGAGCACCCCGCCGCCCAGTAGTGCGACGGCCAACAACATTCCCAACCATCCTCGCCCCGTCACGAAACCCCCAGCCATCCGATCCATGGACCGCCGCAGTCTAATCCCATCCATGGATCCCCGCAGGCTAATCCCATCCAATGGATCGCCGCAGTCTACCAGACGCATCCGCGTATTGACGCCGCCGGACAGCTTGCCGATCCTCGGCCCGCCGTTAGCCAGGAGAGCCCATGTCTTCGCTGCACCGCATCGTGATGATTCGCCACGGAGAGACCGAGGGGCAGTCGAGCATCCGCTTTCACGGCAGTGCCGACGTCCGGCTCAGCGCGGAGGGTCGGGCTCAGTTGCGCGCGGCCGCGCAAAAGCTGAGAGGCGAGTTCTTCGATCTGGTGGCCGCGAGTCCGTTGCAGCGTTCATGGCAGGGCGCCGTCATCGTTTCCGGTGGTTGGCCCGTGCGCCTGTATCCCGAATTTCGCGAAGTCCACTTCGGTCGTTGGGAGGGGATGACGGCCGAGGAGATCGAGCAATCGAACCCGGCCCTGTACCAGGATTGGCAGTCCGGTGCTGCAAACTTCGAGTATCCCGGCGGTGAACTTCGCGCGGCGTTTCGCTCGCGCGTCACGCGCGGACTCGAAGCGCTACTCGCTAGCGGTGCCGCGAGCGTGCTCCTGGT
>CAZBSV010000151.1:0-12380 GCA_964494795.1 uncultured Spirochaetales bacterium
CCGAAGAACGTCAGCGCGTCGTAGGGGTGGCGGTAAACGTCGCGCGCCTTTTCTTCGGCCGAGCGCTGATCGCTCGCGATCACGGCTTTCAGCCGGGCATCCTCAGCGGCGAGCGCGGAACTTCCCAGGACGAGCAAAACGATCGGCAATAGTCGGAGACAGACGCTCTTCACCCGCAATCCTCCCAAGACTCCAAATGCTTCGAATGGTCCAAAAATGCTTCTAACTCTTTTAGTGCTCCAAAACGGCACACGCGATGGCGCAGACGAGAACACCGTTCGAATTCCCGGGTCCGGGGACGCGCGCGCCCAGCGCCCAGCGATGCTAGCCGGTTTTGAGCAACTCGAAAGCGTACGCGACGCGCTCGCCCATCGAAACCGCGCCCGACGCCGTATGCTCGGCGCCCGGGAGCCCCGGCTCTCGGGGCACGAGCTCCCTCCGCGCGCTTTCGCCGACCCAACTGCACCCTCACCCGCGAGCCGGGATGTGGTGTAGAATCCCCCACCCAGAAACCAGATGGAGCCGGCTGCCGTAATTCCAGGTGTCAGTCTCGCGGCCGCTTGGCGTCTTCGCACAGCGCTGCCCGCGACATCGGTCCGACGGCCCGCGCAAACCACCCCTACGCGGGGAAAGAGGAACTTTTCGATGGCAGAAATCGTCGACCGAAAACTGATTCAGGAACTCCAGAAACGCGAGGAGCAACGCCTCGAAGCGCAGACGCCAAAATCCGCGGCCCTCTACCAGCGGGCCAAGAATTCCCTCGTGAGGGGTGTCGCATCCTCGTACCAGATGCGGGACCCGTATCCGATCTACTTCACCCACGGCAAGGGATCCCGGGTCTGGGACGTCGACGGCCGCGAGATCAGCGACTTCCACAACGGATTCGGTTGCATGGTCCAGGGGCACGCCCATCCCGCCATCGTCGAAGCCGTGCAAAAGCGCATGGAACTCGGTTCGCAGTTCGCGCTCCCCACCGAAGATGCGATCGTCGTCGCGGAGCATCTCAAGAAGAACTTCAAGATGCCGCAGTGGCGTTTCGTCAATTCGGGCTCCGAAGCCACGATGGATGCCATTCGAATCGCGCGAGCGCATACCGGACGCGACGTCATCGTGAAGATCATGGGTTCGTACCATGGGCACCACGATTACGTAATGGTCTCGATTGGCAGCGCAGAATTCAAAGATCGCGGCCCGCGCGACAACTACAAATCCATTCCCTATGGTGCCGGCATCCCGCAGGCGGTCACCGATATGACCATTGCGGTACCGTTCAACGACGCCAAAATCATGGAGAAGCGCATCGATCGGCTCGTTGCCGAAGGGCGGGCGCCCGCATGCGTGATCATGGAAGCGGCAATGATGAATCTCGGCGTCGTGCTCCCCGAGCCGGGCTACCTCGACAAGGTTCGCGCAATCACCAAGAAGCACGGAATCGTACTCATCTTCGACGAGGTCAAGACCGGCATCTGCACGGCAGCGGGTGGAGCTGTCGAGCGCTTCGGCGTGATTCCGGACATGGTCACGCTCGCCAAGGCGCTCGCCGGCGGCCTGCCCGCCGGAGCAATCGGCATGAGTCAGGAAATTTCCGAGGTCGTCTCTACCGGCAAGGTCTTCCAGGTCGGAACCTACAACGGCAATCCGCTGTGCATGGCCGCCGCGCGTGCCAGTCTCGAAAAAGTGATGACCCCAGAAGCCTACAAGCACCTCGATCACATCAACGATCAACTCATCGATCGCTGCGATGCGGTCTGTGAGAAGTACAGCTTCCCCGGCTACACGGTTGGCATCTCATCGAAGGGTTGCGTGAATTTCGCCACCGGCAAGATCACCGACTACGAATCCTTCATCGAGCATCAGGATGTGGGCCTCTGCGTTCTCGCGTGGCTCTACAACATCAACCGCGGAATCATCATGGCGGCAGGGCGCGAAGAGGAGTGGACGCTTTCGATCACCCACAACAGTGAAGACGTCGAGCGCTGGGTCGGCGCGTTCGAAGATCTCGTGCGGGATGTGATGCGCTAGGGGGCGCAAAAAGAAATGGGAGCCCACAACCGACTCCTCCACGCGAGCACCGCCACGCTGATCGGCCTCGTGGCCCTGACGGGCTGTGCGATGAAGGTCCGCTCGGACTTCGACCACGATGCCGTGTTTTCCTACTACAACACCTTCGGTTGGCTCGAGCCTCCCGCCCGAGCGAGCGAAGAAGCGAACGCGGACCCCGAAGCCCCGTTTGAACGCAATTCGCTGCTCGATAAACGGGTTCGCACGGCCGTCAACACATACCTCGAGGCGCGCGGATTCAAGTACGCCGACAAGGCTGAATCCGACTTCTTGCTGAACTACCACGTTCGGTTCAAAGACAAGCTCTACGGTTCGGGAACGGATTTCGGCTACTTCGGCCGCTACTACCGCGGAGGCTTCGGTTCCGGCTTCAACTATTCCGTTCGGCAATACCAGCAGGGCACGATCATTCTGGACATCGTCGATCGCGAAAAGGACCAGCTCGTCTGGCGCGGCTGGGCGGTGACTCGCAGCACCGATGGAAACTTCGATGAAGCGGAGATTTCGCGCGCGGTCGAACTGATCCTCGAGCGCTTCCCGCCCGCCGATTGATCGAACGAACCGCGCATCGCAGTACAATACGGGTCTCCGTTTTGCCGAAGACAGTTATCTCCCGCTCATCCTGATCGTCGCGCTCTCGTGGTCTGTCTTCTGGATGAGCGATGAGAGATTTTCCTCGCGCAGCCGAATCTCGGCGACCGGCGTCCTCACGATCGTCGCCTACCAATTCGCATTCGCCGAAGATCTTCCGCGAGTGGGTTACCTCACGCTGCTCGATCAGTGCATGATCGGCTCGTTCGGGCTTCTCGCCGTGACGGTGCTCGAAAGCCTGCTCGTGGATCGCGCCAATCGCGACGACCCTGCAAAAGCCGCCCGGATCGACCAGAATTCTCGTTGGCTGTTTCCCGCCGCCTACGCGGCCTTACTGCTTGCAATCGGCTGGAGCGCGGGCTAGGCGCGCGATTCCGGCGGCGAGGGGCCGCGATTTCGATCGCGCGTAGCGGCGCACAGACGTCGGCGCTTCGAATCCGATTCGCATTCCGACCCGTGGACGATCGCTGCAGTCTGAGCAAATCTTGTCCCCCATGGCCGACTCCACGATCGAAGCGGACGCGCGAGCCAAAGCTCGCTTGCCGCAGGCTCTGCGGGCCCTCGCGCTCACGGCACCATTCCTTTTGCTACTCGGAATCCTCGCGGGTGTCGAGATGATCGTTCGCGCGACTCTGCCGCAGGTTTCGTCGCTCAGCCTCTTCGTTGCCTCGCCCGCGCAGCTGGCGGACTTCACCGATGCCGAGAATGTCACGATCTTCGAGGGCGATCCGCTTCTATTCTGGCGCGTGCGGCCGAACCTCGAGCGGGTCATCTGGGATTACACGGTGGTATCGACCAACGAGCAGGGACTTCGCCGGAGCGATCCCGTCGGACCCAAGCGAGAGGGATCCCTACGGATCGTCAGCGTCGGTGATTCGGTCACCTTCGGCTATCGGATACCCGTCGTATTTCCCGAGCGTCCAGAATCCTACGACCGCGAGGTGCTCCCCTACCCGCTCGCGCTGGAGCGAGATCTGCGCGCAGCGAATCCGAACCGCGACATCGAGGTCGTCAACCTCGCGGTACCCGGATACTCGAGCCACCAGGGCCTTGCCTGGCTGCGCGGCGAAATCGCAAATTTGAAGCCGGATCTGGTGGTCGCTTGTTTCGGCTGGAACGACGTCAACGAGCGCGCCGCGACCGATCGCGAGATCATGCCGGCAGACGGGTACCACGTCACACTGCGTCGCGTCGCTTCGGCGAGCCAGGCCGTGAGCCACCTCGTGAGCGCGCTGCGCGCGCGCAAAGCGCAGCGAGCCCAACCCTTTGCTGGGGCCGTGCTGCGCGTGCCCGTCGACGACTACGTGGACAACTTCCTCGCGATTGCACGGCTTGCAGAGAGCCACGGCGCGTCGGTGGCGATCATCGGGCCGGTCTACCGCGATGCGACCCAGAATCCCGACGAGGCGAAGCGCATGACGCGGCATCGCGATGCGCTCCGCAACGCGATGCAATCGGCTCAGATTCCCTATCTCGAGATCACGGAACTCACCGAACACGGCCACCCCGAAAACCTGATGCTCTTCGGCGAGCTCGTGCACCCCAACATAGAAGGCCACGATCTGATGGAGCGGCGCCTGTTGGAATTCTTGTCGCAGCGGGGAATGCTCTGGGATCTCGCGTTACCGGAGCTGCGCGGGAATGGCTAGCAGCTCGAACCCGGAACGGGTTCGAGGTGCGCCGCAAGGGAAGCAAAGCTTCCCCCGCTAGTCCCGCCTTCGCATCAGATAGATCGTGCGCTCCGATCCCTTCACGCGATGAGCGTCCACGAACTCGAAGCGCGCGGAAAATGCCTGCTCGAATCCCTGCTGGGTGTAGCTGGGGAATATGTCCTCCCGCGTCGCCAACAGGATCTCGAGTTTCGCATCGCTCTTCGGCACGAATTCGATGATCAGGTGCTCAGCCAGTCGGGCGAAGTAGTCCGCGATTCGGGTCAGCGGGACGTTGTTCGAGATCGCAATGTGGTGGATCAGCGCAAGCGCCATCACGAGATCTGCGGAACTCCGCTCCGCCAACGACGATCGTTCCTGATGCGCCCACCCCAGCGCCGGGCTCGGATTTACCAGATCCATCACGAGCGGGAGCAGGCGGGTCTCCTGGGATCGACGTACGTCGCGGTAGTTGCGTTCGACGCAAGCGGGGTCGACGTCGAAGCAGATGGTGTCGATCCCCCGATCACTCGCGAGGCGGCTAAAGCGACCGATGTTGCTGCCGAGATCCCAGACTTGAGCGGGCCGAACCCGATCGAGATACCCAGCGACCAACGTCGCCTTGTGTTCTTCTGCCTCGTCGGTGTAGGAGTCGCCCTCGTAGTAGTCGGCCCATTCCGTGCCCTGCGGCTTCCAGTCGAGGCCCGCACACGCGCTCTTCAGGCCCGCAATCAAGTTCCCGAAATTCTTACGACTGAGAGCGCGCTGTTTCGCTGGGCCCGCGTCCGCGGAAGCGACTCCTTCGAATCGGCGCTGATAGCCGGCGTGTAGCCAGATGTGCAGAAGCAGCTGAATCCGCAGCCACGCCCGCGCGGGCAGCAGTGACCGGGCCAGGCCTAGCGGGATGCCGTCGATGTAGACGCGAAAGAGCTTCCCGATTCCTACGTCGCGGTAGACCATCAACGCGAGGGGCGCCAGAAAATGCTGACAGAATTGCCGGTATGCGACCCAGGGGCTTCCCTCTCGGTAGGTCTCGAAGGAGAGCGTGTCGATCAAAACCGGGCGCCCCCGATCGATCTGCATGTTGAAGGCGCTCGCATCCTTGAGCGACATGCCAAAATCCAGCGCGGTCTGCTGGATCTCGAGGGTCGCGAGCGCGGCGTCCTTGAGCTCCCCAAAGCTCCACTCATACGGATAGGAGAAGAAGGGCAGCTGTCGGGGCCGGATGATTCGATGCGGGTCACCGCAGCCCGTAGCTGCGATCGATACTTCTTCGTGTTGGATCAATAGGCCCCGCCCCACGAGCGCGGCATACAGGCCCGAGCCCAGCAATCGATCGTAATCGGCCGCGTAGCCGCGGTTGATTTGCCGGTAGATGACGCCTTCGCGCTCGAACACGAAGCCGCTCGGGTCGCGAAACGACGCGCCTAGCGTGCCATCAGTCATTGCGAGGCGCGGTGTCGGGAGGCTCCGAATCGCGCGAGCCGCGCCGAAAAAGCCTCCGGATCTTCGCCCAATAGGTGGTGATGGCGACAGCCGCACCGGCAAGACCGGCGACAACCGCCTGAAGGATCAGACTACCCGTGCCGGGATCCAGATACGCGAAGCGCATCTCGAGCGGCTGACCGGCGGCGATCGCAGCGGCCGGCGCGAAGCCCGCCGCCAGCACACCCACCACAGTGCCGATGCGGATGCGCGTGCAGCGGCTTCGGCTCCGGGCTCTCATTGATTTGCGCATCGAGATCTCCACGGCCAGGCATTTTCTCAAAACGAGAGGGTTTTGGCAATCTAAAGAACTCCGATGAATCGTCGTGAAGCCCATTACGGCCTCGCCGCGGAACTACTGCACGAAACAGGAAGCAATAGAACCTCCTGTCGCGGGCGACCAGCAGCCAACGAAGTTCACTGCCCCAAAAGCGGCAACGATCCTGCAAGCATCGAAGCGGGTTGACGCTAGCCGAATTGCGACCGGCTCTTGTGTGGCGTAGCGTCCGAATGCCTTCGAGGAGCAGCGAGATGCGCATCATCGTGAGTGCGGACGATTTCGGCTTATCGGACGGGATCACTGAGAATATTCTCGATGCCTTCGACCACGGCGCGGTGACGAGTGCGAGTATCATCGCGAATGGAACAGGGTTCGAGCACGCCATCTGCGAGTATCGCAAGCGTCGCGGATTGCAGCTTGCGGTGCACCTGAATTTGATTGAAGGTCGCGCTCTCTGCCCGGTCGACCAGTTGCCTGACCTCGTCGACGGGCAAGGATATCTCCGCCACTCGTTTCAATCCCTGTGCCTGCTCCATCTACGCGCCGATCGCGCCCGTCGCGCACGGCTGCGCGCCCAGGTGCGCGCAGAGCTTCGTGCACAGTTGCGGCGAGTGGCCGGCTGCATCGAGCCGCACTGCAGTCTACGCGTCGATAGCCACCTTCACGTGCATATGATCCCGTTCGTATTTGACGTTTTGATGGAACTCAACGAGGAATTTCACTTCGAATACGTGCGCTGTCTCGCTGAGCCATTTTTCCTGACTTTCGACGGAATTGATTCTCTGCGAAACTACGCTGGGCTCAACATCGCAAAACACGCCATCCTGAATGCGTTGGCCCGGCGAGCCTTGCCGCGCCTTCAATCGCGTGGCATCCCCCACTGCCGGCACTTCATCGGCGTTCTGTTCACTGGCAACATGCGCGAACGGGCCATTCATTCGGCATTGACTCGGCTGAAGGGTCGAAGCGGAGCGGAGGATCTCGTCGAAATCCTGCTCCACCCCGGAGGCGCACTTCCGGGCGAGGAGTGGATATGGAACGGAAAGGCCTCGTTTCGGAAGGTCTACTATTCAAGTTGGAGGGCACGCGAGCGCGCAGTGCTCAAGTCACCGACCCTTCGCGCGCTCGTCAACGACTGGATGACCCAGTAGGTCGGCCCCAAGTGCCCATCGCTGCACTCAATTACAGATTGAGGCCGTTGCATATATCGCGTAACGACCGTTGCGAGAGACATACGCGGGTGAGAAGTTTGTCCTGAAGAACTCCGCGTCCACCACCGGTCGACCGGGGGTCGGATCGAACTCTTCAACGTCGACGAAGTCGATGTTGTTCGCGCGCAACAAGCCACAGATCTCATCGAGATTCCCGCCGCCGTAGATCGCATCCAGGATCTTGAGCCGAGAGTGCGAGTCATAGCCGGCACCGTCCGTGAAATAGGCGTATCCCATAAAGACTTTACGCCCGGCGATCGAGGGCGCCGGGTAAAGGAATTCACTCGTGGCAATGATCGCATCTCGTGGCGTGTTCTCCAAAAACCATTTCGCTTCAGGGTTCGAAGCAATGTCGCGCACGCGGCTTACACCCGAGTTGATCATTGGAAAGAAATCGATCACTCCCGATAACGTCAAGAAGAACACCAGAATGCCCGAGGTAGCGAACGCCGCAATCTTGGCGCGCGGGAACCGCGCGGAAACAAGATCATAGAACCTCACAACCGCATACGCGGTGAGCATCTGGCCGACGATGAGAAAGAAGTTCCAGAATTTGTGACCCACCAGGGGGTCTCTCTGTGAGAACCGGAACAGAAGGCTGGCGACCAAAACGATGAATGCTGGCAGCACCAAGACTCTCGCCCGCTTGGGCGCAAGATAGTATCCAATCGGAATGAGCACGGTGTGCAGTCCGAACTGATGCCAGAAGAATTTTGTTGCATTCCAGACACCCGGTGAACCTTGAATCATTGCACCCGGAGACCAGCCAAACCCTGTTGGAGCGCCGAAGATATTGAACGAAAGAAGCCAGAGAATGCCCATCACCGCGACCGAGATCGCGCCAGTCGCAAACAGGAATCGCCTCGAAAACGGAAGCAGAACGAAATACGTCAGCATGGCCACGGCGAAGATGAGAAGCACCGCCTTGTGAAACACCGGGAATACACCAATGAGGATTCCGAAACACAGCGCCCAGTACAGCTGCACTTTCCGACCCGCACCATCGAGGATGTGACATACATAGATAAAGCTGAGCAAGATCCCCAGTGCGACGCTGAAATGGCGCTGGCTGATGAACACCAGCAGATGCCACACGCCTAGAACATTGCCACGATCCCAGGGTCCCATCGCCGAAAACTCGTTGCTGGAGGCGATGTCATGGATCGTGCTCAAAGACAATGGATGCTTCTGGAAGAACTGCACGAAGCTCATTGAACCATTGAACAAGAAGAACGCTATGCCGAGGATCCCCACCCTCGCATCATGGAAGCATTTCTTTCCGAGCAAGTAGATCATCAGAAGAATCAGGAAGAATCCGACGATGCTCGGCACGTTGAGCGCCCATTGCAGGGGAACGCCGATTGCTTCGAGTTTGCCGACGATCAAATAGAACAAATAGTGATATCGAATGGGCAATCCCGGAAAGATGGGATATTCGGGCGGCCAGTTGTCGCCCATCGAGAAGGATCGGATCAGTGGCAGAGTCGAGCCAAAATCGCTCCACATTGCGCTGGCAATCAGGATCTCGGACGTCTCGTAATCGTAGGAGAACGTTCGCAGCATGATCCACGCGGTGAAACTGAAGAGCAGCGCGACGAAGCCGATCTCCCACTTTCCCGAGTGATTTTTGCCGAACTGCACGATCAACGTGAGATCACTTCGCGAAGCAGGAAGTCCGACACAGCGCTCGCGAAGAATGCGTGGCCTTCGGGACGGTAGTGGCAGTGATCGTAGTAGAGGTCGACGCCGTCCCGCTGATACTGTTCGCGAAGCAGCGGGAGCAGATCCAGATGGAGAAGGCCGAGTTGGTTCATGTAATGCTCGAAGTTCTGCTGCGGTTCGTCCATCAACAGCTCGCTCTGGACCTGGAGGCTGACGGGAAACAGCATCACGGCGAGCTGAAAGCCCCGTTCGTTGCCGACGCGTTTCATGATTTCGAGAATCGGTACGACCTTTTCCCAGAAGTCGTCGCTCCAGGCGTATCCCCAATCGTCCATTTTACTCGCGATGATGGATTGAAATCCCTCTCGACTTGTATGCCAGTCGCCCGCCGCAACTGGGTGGCTGGCGACGAAGCGTTCGCGCGCGCTCTCGATCGCTTCCTCATCCCGCAGACCCGCGCCTTCGTACAGGTTGCGGTCCCTGAACACGTCGAGCCACATCGAAGCGACCCTCAGGAAGTGACTCCAGCGGATCAGCGGGGAGAGTTGCGTGATCTCGAGCACCAGCGAGTGATAGGCGTCGTTGAGATAGAGCCCGACGAGAACGACGTCGGGCTCGACGGACAACCCGGTCTCCATCAGGATCGCAAACTCGTTCTGGAGGTCGATTGCTCCCACACCGGTGTTGATGACCTGAACGTTCCGGTCCTCGAGCGCGCGGTGCCCCGACTGAATCAGCGCGCGCTCGACGTAGGCGGGGTAGGTCTGGTCCTGTTGGACGTAATCGCCCAACGTGATGCTGTCTCCGAGCACGAGAATCCGATAATCCCGATCGCTCTTCGGGCCGATCTCGCGGTCGCGGTAGCCCAGTGAATTCGTCGAGAACTCGATATCCTGGCGCGCCATGTGGTGGCCTGTGATCACACCGGTCGCCCCGCGTCTCAGGCGACGCCCCGTCGCGGTGTGGATGTAGAAGCCCGCATCGGGAACGCCTCGGGAGAAGATGCGCCCGTCCTCCAGCTTGACGTCTTCATATTCGCGTACGGGATCTTCGCGAGCGTTTGGATCGCCTAGGTTCTCGATCACTACGCTCGGGGGGGCGGCGAAGAATTGCCGGCTGACGGCCTCGAGCAGGAGCGCGCAGAGGGCGAAGCTCAGCAGCAAGACCGAACCGTTGACGAGACACCGCTTCATCGCGTGATGTCCGCTTGCATACCGGCCGACACTACCAAATCCCCGCGCTCGATCCTCTCGGTCTCGTGCATAACACCTACAGCGGCCCCGGGCCGCAGCGCGCTCGGGCGTGCGACGGTCTCGGCTCGAGCGATCAAGGCCAGATCGGGAGGAACTCAATCACCAGGCGCCTGTATTCGGGCAGCTCGATGAAGGAGAACATGAACGGACTCATCGCGGCGAATCCCAGCGCGAGCGCGCCGATCGCGAGATGGACGCTCAGCCTCTGCTCGCGAAAGCCCCCTGGCCGCGTCCAACCCGCGTGATCCAACCAGAGCACCACCGCGCACAGTGCAAAGAGCAGAGGCGACAGATAGTGGTAGAGAAAGAGCGGCCGCTGAACCGGAATCAGCGGAACGAATGCGAGCAGATAACCCAGCGCGGGGACCCAGAGCAGCCGCGGCCAGGCTTTGTCGGTTCCGCTCAACCGCAGATTCGTGGTCTTGAGGAGCACGACGTTTGCAGCCACCGTCACGAGTCCGATCAAAGTGCCCCACCAGACCACGGGATTGCCCACGAAGTACAGCGAGGCGTCGCCGTCTGCCCAGTAGAAGAGGGGCCGCGCCATCATCGGCCAGGCCCACCATGGGCTCGCGTCGGGATGGGGCGTGCGAAGCCCGGAATTCGCGCTGATCATGCTCCGATGGATCTCGACCGCGTCGGCGAGAAAGTCACCCCTCGGAATCGGCCAGCCATAGCTCGGCCCCGGATCGTTGAGCAGCCAGAAGTGGATCGCCCAGCCCGTGGCGTAGGTGATCAGCGCACCCGTCAGGATCCACACCGAATGGCTGGCTCCGATTCGGAGCTTTTGCCAGCTGGGTCGGGCGAGGAAGTCCAACGCGAGACACAGGCCGATCAACCCCAGAGCCGCGAATCCCGTGAACTTCACGCCGGGTGCCAAGCCGGCCAGCAGGCCCGCATACAGCGAGAGCCGCGTGCGGCGCAGCCGATCGCCGCAGCCGAACGCGGCCAGAAAACAGCTCAGCGATCCGAAGATTGCGAGCAGCAGGAGGCCGTCGAGGAGGATCAGCCGGGTCTGGACGAGCAGAGCGTTGTCGAGCAGCACCGCGAGTCCGCCGACGAAGGCGGCCATCGGCGAGGCCCCGAGTTGGATCAGGAAACTGAAGAGGACCAGCGGAATGAGCGTTCCCGCGATCGCCGGGCCGAGCCGGAGCAGAGCCGGCGAGAATTGTGTGATCGGTGTACCGAGTTCTTGGAAGGCTTGACCCCCGCGATATCCTCCCGCGACCGCGGCGCCTGCGATGAGGAGCTTTGCATGCGGCGGATGGATGTCGAAGAAGAGGCGACCGTCATAGTAGTTGTTGATGAAACCGCCGAAATGGACCTCGTCGAACACAACGTGGCGAGGCTCCGAGAGCCGGAAGAAGTGCAGTGCGGCGGACAGCACGAACAGGATCAGCAGGAGTTGGTTTCGTTGTCTCAGCATGCGCGAATTTTGGCCGGTGGGACCTGCACCTTGAGAAAATCAGCGAGCCCGAAGCATACCCCAGCAGGCGCGCCGATGCGGAAGCGATGACCGCGGGCGAAGCCACCAAACGGCGCAAACGGCGCGGCTTGAATCGCGCATTCACGGCCAGCTTCGCGATCTGGGGTGGCTATTTCAGCTACCTCTGGTCGCACATGCTCTTCGAGCGCAGCGATGGGCTCTACGCGGGATGGCGCACGCTCTGGGCCGATTGGTCGGTTCACTTCGCCTATGCGAATGTTTTCGCCTATCGGCCGGTCGGAGCATGGTTTTCGACCAATCCGATCTTCGCCGCGGGCAGCTTCGACTACCCGTTCGTCGCCGATGGACTCTCGGGCGTCTTGATGCGGCTCGGGATGGATCGGATCGACGCCTTCCTGTTGCCGTCGATGCTGGTTTCGCTGGCCTTCGTCGCGCTGCTCTTCGTCTTCTACGAGCAGCTGCTGCGCTCGCCGAAAATGGCGTTTCTCGCGTGTGCGCTCTTCTTCACGAATGGGGGCGTCGGGTTTCTGGAGCTGGCGGCAGAGCTGGCTCAGGAGCCGGCGCTGGACGCGCTGTGGCGCCCCTCGCGCGAGTACACCTACTTCCCCGAGCAGCACATCTGGTGGATCAATATCGTTTCCTCGGAACTCCTGCCCCAGCGCGCGCTGCTGTTCGGGATGCCGCTCGGCCTGGCGGTGCTGATCGCGCTCCGGCGTCACGTCGAGTCGGGGTTCGCGGACG
>CAZBSV010000152.1:0-10422 GCA_964494795.1 uncultured Spirochaetales bacterium
GCCGCCGGCGACGTCGCGCAGGCCGCGGACCTGCTGACCGGCGAGCGGCGGGTGCACGCCGTGCAGCCGACCGCCGTCGACCACGGGCGCGTCGCCGCCGCGAACATGGCCGGCGCGGAGGTTCGCTACGCGGGCAGTCTCATCATGAATATCCTGGCCGCCCAGGGTCTCGAAGCCTGCAGCTTCGGCGACTGGCGCGCTGTGGGTCGCGCTACCACGCTCGTGCAGAACCCCGCGAACCGCATCTACCGCAAATACACCTGGGATGGAGACGCGCTGGTCGGCGGCATCCTCGTCGGGCCGACGGCCGCGATGTCGGGCGCGAACGACGTCGGGATGTTGAAGGGTTTGATCCAGACGGGCGTTCGGCTCGGCGCCTGGAAGGCCTACCTCGAGGAGAATCCGCTCGACCTGCGCCGCGTCTACGTCGCGAGCGGTGCAGCCGAGAAATTGCTGGAGTCGAATCTGCTCAGCGGTCGCGCTTCCGCGGGTGGGGGTTACCGCTTCCCTTCGCTGCCCGCGTTGCGCAAGCGCTCGGCCCATCACGAGACATTGGTCTCGACCCGATCGTCGTAACTCGCGCGATGCGGATTCAGGTGCGCCTGTTCGCGAACCTCCGCAGTCGTTTTCCGAGCAATGCGCGGGGTCGCGGCGAGATCGAAATCGAGGACGGTGCAAGCCTCGCGGATCTGATCGAGCGGCTCGAAATCCCCGATCCTCTGGCGCAGATGGTGCTCGTCGACGGACTGCAGCAGCCCCGAAGCCGCGGCGAGCGCGCCAAGCGAATCCTCGAACACGATCAGACCGTGAGCATCTTCCCGCCGGTCGCGGGTGGTTGACGCGCACGGGTTGCAGGCGTGCAAAGGAAGTGATTGACGCGGAGGCGTTTGCCGGGCGATGATGGGCGCGCGGCAGCGAGGCCGTGTGCGTCTGCGGCAGAGCGGACACCGCGAGCATCGGCTGTCGCCGCGAAACTTTGGGGTTGCCGCGAAACTTTGGGGTTGCCGAGCCACTGGCAGATCGCTGTGCGAGAACGGAGGAAACGGTGTCGACATTCCTGATCTTGAGCGTGGTCGGCCCAGATCGCCCCGGCTTGCTGGAGACTCTCTCCCAGGCGGTTGCGAACCATCAGGGCAGCTGGTTGGAGAGCCGGATGACGCGACTCGCGGGTCAGTTTGCGGGCATCGTGCGCGTGAGCGTTCCGGAATCGAGCGTGGATGCGCTCACTCGGACGCTCCAGTCGTTGGAGAGCAAACGGCTACAGGTCGGCGTCGTGCGAAGCGAGCCGGAGGCGCCCGCTTCCGACGCCCGAGAACTCCGACTCGAGATTCTCGGCAGCGACCGACCTGGCATCGTGCGCGACATCTCCCGGGCGCTCGCGGCGCGCGGCATCAACGTCGAGGAGCTGCGCACGGAGATCATGCGAGCGCCGATGTCCGGCGAATTGCTCTTTCTCGCAAATGCGGAACTTCTGGTTCCGGCCGACCTC
This sequence comes from uncultured Spirochaetales bacterium, assembly GCA_964494795.1. GTDB lineage: Bacteria > Myxococcota_A > UBA9160 > UBA9160 > SMWR01 > JACZVU01. The sequence continues at coordinate 1,490 of CAZBSV010000152.1, forward strand.
AATCTCGAACTGCTGCGCAAGGACCTCGAAGCGCTCGCGCACGAGCTCATGGTAGACCTCGATCTCGACGAACTTCCCTGAACCGGATCGGGCTGCGATGAGCGGCGACGCCGCGGATCTATCGCGCCACTGGACGCTCGGTGCGACTTTCTGCACGTCGGCGACGAACTGCGAGAAGGCCATCTCGTCGACCCGTGATTCGCGCGGATAGATCTGAGATCTGTTCTTCGATCGGGTAGACGTGCAGGAATCGCGGCGATTCGGGCGAGTCGCCGGTGGCCCGCGGGGAGAGGTTGCGCGCCACTCGGGATGCGGCCGACAATGCTTGGGAATCCGCCCGCATCGAGGAGCGGTTGGAGCGTCGCGGGAGTTGCCATTGGCGGGTCGGGAATGCGCTCGCGAAGCAGCGGTCGCGAGCGTGCGAAGCTGGGTCGAAGCGAGCGACCGCGTGGTGGTCCTGACGGGCGCCGGGATCTCGACGGATTCCGGGATCCCCGATTTCCGCGGACCCAAGGGGGTGTGGACCCGCAACCCCGAAGCCGAGAAGCTCGCGACCTACGACTACTATGTCCGCGATCCCGAAGTGCGCAAACTCGCCTGGCAGAGCCGGCTCGAATTCGCGGGTAAGCTCGGCGCTCCGAACGCGGGGCACCGCGCGGTCGTCGAACTCGAGCGGCGCGGGAAACTCGAACTGCTGATCACCCAGAACATCGACGGACTCCACGTCGACGCGGGGTCGTCCCCGGAACGCATGATCGAGATTCACGGGACGTTTCGCGCAGTGGCCTGCCTGGATTGCGCGGAGCGCAGCCCGATGACGCAAATCCTCGATCGGGTTCGCGCGGGAGAAGAAGATCCCGCGTGTCGCAGCTGCGGCGGCATCCTCAAGGCTGCGACGATCTCGTTCGGCCAGGGTCTCGTGGTCGATGATCTCGAGCGTTCGGAACGCGCCGCGGAGCGCTGCGATCTGATGCTCGCGGTCGGCTCCACGTTGTCGGTCTTTCCAATTGCCAGCGTCGTTCCACTCGCGAAATCCGCGGGTGCGCGCGTCGCAATTCTGAACGACCAGTCCACCGAGATGGACGCGCTCGCAGATGCCGTAATCCGCGGTTCGATCAGCAAAATTCTTCCCCGTCTGGTTGAGCCGATGGATCGAGCAATGGGTCGAACCCGCGGATCGAATGGACCGATTGAATAGGTCGATCGAATGGACCGATCGAACCGGCCGATCGATTGGATGGATCGATCGACTGGATCGATCGACTGGGCGGGTCGAATCGGCGGCTCGATCCGATTCGCCGCGCTGATTGGGGTACATCGGGCGAGCGTGCTAGTTTCCCGTTCCTCATGAGTCACTGAACTCATGAGTCACTGGACTCATGAGTCATTGAAACGGGAGCTACCTTGGCACGCACGAGAAACTGGTCGACCATCATCGAACGCCTCAACCACAGCCCGAAAGGCGAAATTAAGATCCGCATGGGATCCCCCGGAAGCGCGCAGGTGACGCGCTGTCGCCTGTTGGCCGAGTGGGCGAACCTCAAAGCCACGACCGCCGGCTCGACGTTGATTCTGCGCCTGGCGTCCAACGACTAGCAGGCGTCTTCGATCGGAATCGCTTTTCCGTTTCCGATCATCGAGCGACGCTTCAATCCGATGGGGGCGCACTTGCAGGCGAAAATCCGGCTCGGCTGGGCGATCGCGTGGGCCTCACTCGCGGGCATCCTCGCGCCGTCACCGGCTCCCGGCGGCGAAGCGGCTCCCGCACCTGCGCACGGCATCGCGATGCACGGCGATCTCGCCTATCCCGCGGGTTTCACTCACTTCAAGTACGCGAATCCCAAAGCGCCGAAGGGAGGCGCGCTTCGACAAGCCGCGATGGGAACTTTCGACAGCTTCAATCCGTTCATCGTGAAGGGAAACCCCGCAGCGGGCTTTGTGTTTCTCGGACAGAGCTTGATCTACGACAGCCTGATGGTTCAGGCCCGAGATGAGCCGTTCAGTACATACGGTTTGGTGGCGGAGACGATCGAGACGCCGGCAGATCGCTCGTGGGCTGCCTTTACGCTGCGCAAAGAGGCGCGCTGGCACGACGGTCGACCAATCAGTGTCGACGACGTGATCTGGACCTTTCATACGTTGATGGAAAAAGGCTCCCCGCTCTATGGCTTGTATTTTGCCGGCGTAGAAAGGGTCGAGAAGGCGGGTGAGCGGCGGGTCAAATTCAGCTTCAAGCCCGGCGAGAACCGCGAGTTGCCGCTGATTCTCGGCCAACTCCCGGTGTTGCCGAAACACTATTGGGAGGGGCGGGTCTTCGACGAGACGAGCCTCGATCCCCCGCTTGGCAGTGGCGCGTACGAGCTCGCCTCGTTCGAGGCCGGTCGTTTCGTGAAGTACCAGCGCCGCGCGGATTACTGGGCGGCCAACCTCCCGGTCAATCGCGGGCACTACAACTTCGATACGATCCGCTTCGACTACTACCGCGACGCGGACGTTGCGGTCGAGGCGCTCAAAGCGGATGCGTATGACTTCCGCAACGAGAACATCGCTGCGAAGTGGGCCACCGCCTACGACATCCCGGACGTCCGCGAAGGTCGGCTCCGCAAGGAACTGATCCCCCACAAGCAAAACCTCGGTGCCCAGGGTTTTGCGTTCAATCTGCGGCGCGAGGTATTTCGGGATCGGCGCGTGAGAGAGGCGTTGGCGTACGCGTTCGACTTCGAATGGATGAATCGCACGCTCTTCTACGGCGATTACACCAGGACTCGAAGCTATTTCGAGAACTCGGAACTCGCCGCGCGCGGTCTGCCGAGCCCGGCCGAAATCGAGATCCTGGAGCCATTGCGGGACCGGATCCCGGCGGAGGTCTTCAACCGCGAGTACGCGCCGCCGAAGACGGACGGTTCGGGCAATATCCGCGACAACCTGCGGCGCGCGACGGAGTTGCTCGCAGAGGCCGGTTGGAAGGTCAGCGACGGCAAGCTCAAAAACGCCGCGACCGGCGATGCGATGGCGTTCGAGATCCTATTGAGCGACCCGAGCATGGAGCGGGTTGCGCTCCCGTTCAAGAAGAATCTGGAGCGCCTCGGGATCGAAGTCGCCGTGCGAACCGTCGACACTTCCCAATACCGGCGTCGGATCGATACCTATGATTTCGACATGGTAACGACACGCTTGCCGCAGTCGGACTCTCCGGGCAACGAACAGCGCGAACACTGGTCGAGCGAAGCGGCGAGCCGGGAGGGTGGGCGCAATCTGATCGGTATCCAGAACCCGGCGATCGACGAACTCATCGAACTCGTGATCTCTGCGTCGACGCGAGAGGATCTGGTAACGCGGGTTCACGCCCTGGATCGCGTGTTGCAGTGGGGCTTCTACCTGATTCCGCACTGGCACCTCGCCGCCGATCGATTGATCTACTGGGATCGCTTCGGTAGGCCCGAAACCTCGCCGAGCCAGGGTCCCGTGATCGACACCTGGTGGTACGACGAAGCGAAGGCCGCGCGACTCGAAGCCGCACGCGGGGGCGCTGGTTGATCGCTCCGGCTCGAAATGCCGGGCGCGAAGCGCGCTAAGCGTGGCCGCGTACATCATCCGGCGGCTGCTTCTGATCGTCCCGACGCTGTTTGCAATCATGTTGCTGAATTTCTTGATCGTTCAGGTCGTTCCAGGCGGGCCGATCGAGCGCATTCTCGCCGAACTTGATCACACCGCGATTTCCGCGACTGCGCGGATATCCGGAGGGGGCGGCGAGATTGCGCGCGGAGGGCCGCCGGCCGGCGGCGGCAGCTCGACCTACCGCGGCGCGCAGGGGCTTCCGCCGGAATTCATCGAGCGCCTCGAGCGGCAATTCGGCTTCGACAAACCGCTGCACGAGCGCTTCTGGCTGATGATGCGCAGTTTTGCGCTCTTCGATTTCGGCAAGAGCTACTTCCGCGACCGCAGCGTCGCCCAGCTCGTGCTCGACAAGTTGCCCGTGTCGATCTCGCTCGGGCTGTGGACCACGCTGCTCGTGTATCTGATTTCGATTCCGCTGGGAATTTCCAAGGCGATCCGGGATGGCTCGCGCTTCGACATCGCGACGAGCACCGCGGTGGTGATCGGAAACGCGGTGCCCTCCTTTCTGTTCGCGATCCTGCTGATCGTGGTCTTTTCGGGCGGGCAGTATCTGGATTGGTTTCCGCTGAGGGGCCTGCATTCGGACGGCTGGCGGGAGTTCGGCTGGTTCGACCAGCTGAAGGACTACTTCTGGCACATCGCGCTTCCGGTCTTCGCGCTCGTGATCGGAGGCTTCGCATCGCTCACGATCCTCACCAAGAATTCGTTTCTCGACGAAATCGGCAAGCAGTACGTGGTGACCGCCCGCGCCAAGGGGCTCAGCGAGCAGCGCGTCCTCTACGGCCATGTCTTTCGCAATGCCATGTTGATCGTGATCGCGGGATTTCCGTCGGCGTTCATCCGCATCCTGTTCACCGGCGCGCTGCTGATTGAGGTGATCTTCTCGCTCGACGGCCTGGGTCTGCTGGGATTCGAGGCGGCCATCAACCGCGACTACCCCGTGATGTTCGCGACGCTCTACTTCTTTACCTTGCTCGGTTTGCTGATGGGGCTCATCGCCGATCTCACCTACGCGCTGGTCGATCCGAGGATCGACTTCGAATCGCGGGACAGCTAGGCGATGGCCCTCGGAGAGATCGGGCGGCGCAGGCTCCGTATCTTCAAGGCGAATCGCCGCGGATACTGGTCGTTGTGGATCTTCACGTCATTGTTCGCCGTGACGCTGTTCGCAGAGGCGCTCGCCAACGACAAGCCGCTGCTCATGCGCTACGAGGGCGCGTTCTATTTTCCGTTCCTCTACGCCTATCCGGAGACGCACTTCGGCGGCTTCCTCGAGGCCGAGGCCGACTACTCGGATCCGGAAGTTCAGGAGTTGGTCGAAGCCAAGGGCTGGATCTTGTGGCCGCTGATTCCGTTCAGTTTCGACACGATCTGCTACGACCTTCCGACGCCGTCGCCTTCGCCGCCCAGCGCGAACAACTGGCTGGGGACCGACGACCAGGCGCGCGATGTGGTCGCGCGTTTGATCTACGGCTTTCGCATCTCGCTGCTGTTCGGGCTCAGCCTGACCGTGATCAGCTCGCTGATCGGCATTGCGGCCGGCGCGATCCAGGGTTACTTCGGCGGCCGCGTCGATCTGTTCTTCCAGCGCTTCATCGAGATCTGGTCGAGTCTGCCGACCCTGTATCTGCTGATCATCCTCGCGAGCATCGTCCAGCCGAGCTTCTGGTGGCTGCTCGGCTTGTTGTTGCTGTTCAGCTGGACGGAGCTGGTTCGCGTGGTGCGCGCGGAATTTTTGCGCACCCGGAACTTCGACTACGTGCGGGCCGCGCGCGCGCTCGGCGCGGGCGATCTCGCGATCATGTTCAACCACATCCTGCCCAACGCGATGGTCGCGACACTGACGTTTCTGCCATTCATCCTGAGCGGCGCGATCACCTCCTTGACGGCGCTCGATTTCCTCGGCTTCGGGCTGCCGCCGGGCAGCGCCTCGCTCGGCGAGTTGCTCAACCAAGGCAAGAACAACCTGAGCGCGCCCTGGCTCGGCCTATCTGGATTTTTCGCGCTCGCGCTGATGCTGAGTCTGCTGATCTTCATCGGCGAAGCCGTGCGCGATGCGTTCGACCCGCGCAAGAGTTTCCGCGCGGATGCACCGCCGCCCGAGCGGACCGCATACCCAGCGGAGCTGCGCGCGTGAACCCGCTGCTATCGGTCTCCGATCTGAGGGTGAACTTCACGACCCCCAGTGGCCCACTCGAGGCGGTTCGAGGTGTGTCGTTCGAGCTGAACCGCGGCGAGACGCTCGCGATCGTCGGCGAGAGCGGATCCGGAAAAACAGTCACCGCATTGTCGGTGCTGCAGCTGCTGCCGTATCCGGCAGCCTGGCACCCCTCCGGCAGCGTTCGCTTCGACGGGCGTGAGCTGGTCGGCGCGCCCATCGAAACCCTGCAGGAAATCCGCGGCGATCGCATCGCGATGATCTTCCAGGAGCCAATGACGTCGCTCAATCCGCTGCACCGGGTCGAGAAGCAGATCATCGAGACGCTGATGCTCCACAAAGGTGCGAGCGCTGCGGGTGTGAGGGCGCGAACGCTCGAACTGCTCGAACTCGTCGGCATCCGCGATCCCGAGAGCCGGCTCAACAGCTATCCGCACGAGTTGTCGGGCGGCCAGCGCCAGCGCGTGATGATCGCGATGGCGCTCGCGAACGACCCCGACATCTTGATCGCCGACGAGCCCACAACGGCGCTCGACGTCACGATCCAGGCCCAGATCCTCGCGTTGTTGAAGCAGCTGCAGTCGGAACTCGGGATGGCGCTGCTGCTCATCACCCACGATCTGGGCATCGTGCGCAAGGTTGCCGACCGCGTCTGCGTGATGACGGACGGAGAAGTCGTCGAGGCCGGCAGCGTCGAGAGGATCTTCTCCGCTCCCGCGCACGCCTACACCCAACACTTGTTGGCCGCGGAGCCGAAGGGGCAGCCGCTGACGCGGCGCGCCGACGCGCGCGAGGTGATGCAGAGCCGGGATCTGCGGGTCTGGTTTCCGATCAAGCGCGGCGTCTTTCGGCGCGCGCGCTCGCACGTCAAAGCCGTCGAGCGCGTGTCGTTCGGACTGCGCGAGGGCGAGACCGTCGGCGTCGTGGGCGAGAGCGGAAGCGGCAAGACGACGCTCGGGCTCGCGCTGCTGCGGCTGCAGAGCAGTACGGGCAGCATCCAGTTCGACGCTCGCGAGCTCCAGGGCCTTTCGTGGAAGCAGATCCGTCCGCTGCGCCGGGAGATGCAGATGGTGTTCCAGGACCCCTTCGGCAGCCTGAGTCCGCGCATGTCCGTCGGGAGCATCGTCGAAGAAGGGCTCGCAATCCATAAAATCGGCGACGCCAAGGCGCGCGAGGCTCGGGTGATCGAGGTTCTCGCAGAAGTCGGGCTCGATCCGCAAAGCCGCCACCGCTATCCCCACGAGTTTTCGGGAGGGCAGCGCCAGCGCATCGCGATCGCGCGCGCCATCGTCCTGCAGCCCCGGGTCGTGATCCTGGACGAGCCGACGTCGGCGCTCGACCGCTCCGTGCAGGCGCAAATCGTCGACCTGCTGCGAGACCTCCAGCAGCGACACGGCCTGAGTTATCTATTCATCAGCCACGACTTGCGGGTGGTTCGAGCACTGAGCCATTACCTGATCGTGATGCGCGAGGGGCTGGTGGTCGAGCAGGGCGCCGCCGAACAGATCTTCGAGCATCCGCAGCACGAGTATACGCGCGAGCTGATGCGCGCAGCCTTCGAGCTGGAGGTCGCGTGAAGGCTCGGGCGCTGCGAGGCCGCGCAGGGCGTTGTAGCCTTCTGCGCAGCGCTAGCCCGCGCGTCCCGCATTTCGTACGGAGTTGGGGTGTCGATCGCCGTCGCAGCGTAAAATCTTTTCCGGGAGCTCAAGCGATGGAATCCTTTCCATGAGTTCAAGCGATAAAGTCTTTTCCGCGAGTTCGAAAGATGAAATCCTTCCGGGAGTTCGAAAGATGAAATCCTTCCAGGAGTTCGAACGATGAAATCCGATTGGCGCAATTGCGCTACCGACACCGATCGCGCGGTGCGCGCGCGCTACAGCGCCGCGGCGCTCGCGAAAGAAGCGTCGCTTTGCTGTCCGGTCGACTACGACCCGCGATATCTCCAGGTGATCCCGCAAGAGGTGCTCGAGCGCGACTACGGGTGCGGTGACCCGTCGCGCTATGTGCGCGAGGGCGACGTCGTGCTCGATCTCGGCAGCGGCGCGGGCAAGATCTGCTTCATCGCGGCCCAGATTGCGGGACCCAAGGGGGCGGTGATCGGTGTGGACATGAACGAAGAAATGCTGAGCCTCGCGCGCAGCTCTGCGCCGCGCGTCGCGGAAGCGCTCGGCTACGCGAACGTGCGCTTTCAGCGCGCTCGGATCCAGGATCTCGCCGTGGATCTCGATGCGCTCGACGCCTGGCTGGTCGAACATCCGGTGCGCAGCGCCGCAGAACTCCCGGCGCTCGAAGACGCGATCGCGCAGTTTCGGCGCTCGTCGCCGCTGGTCGCGGACGCCTCGGTGGATCTGGTGGTTTCCAATTGTGTGCTCAATCTCGTGCGCGAGTCCGATCGGCGGCAGCTGATGGATGAGATCTTTCGCGTCCTCAAGGTTGGGGGGCGCGTTGCGATTTCCGACATCGTGAGCGACGAACCCGTACCGGACGCGCTGAAGGCGGACCCCGAACTCTGGAGCGGCTGTGTGTCCGGCGCTTTTCAAGAAGCCGAGTTCCTGCTCGCGCTCGAGACGGCGGGCTTCCGCGGCATTGCGCTCGACAAATGGGAGTCCGAGCCCTTCGCGGTCGTCGAGGGCATCGAATTTCGCTCTGTGACCGTGACCGCTCGCAAACCGGACACCGCGGCGAGTCGCGACGCCGAGCAGGCGCTGATCTACCGGGGGCCGTGGAAGGCCGTCGAGGACGAAACGGGTCGCTGCTTTATGCGCGGCGAGCGAACTGCGGTCAGCGCGAGCGAATTCGAAGTTTTTGGCGACGCTGGCTACGCGGCTGAGTTCGTGGCGATCCGTTCGCGCGTCTGCGTGCCAGAGGCCGAGCAGCCCGATTTCGAACGAACCGGGCTGCGCGATCCGCGTGAGACCAAAGGCGCGGGATACCGCGCGGTGCGCAAGCCCGGGCCGAAAGGCTGTTGTTGAGCGCCGGCGGCTCGAGATTCGCGATCTTCGAGTAGCCGCCAGCCCAATGGGGATTGGTGTCTTCGAGTAGCCCGAGCCCGAACGGGATTGCGGGCTGGCGGAGAAATCAGGAGACTCACCGGCTATGCGATTCTCGCGCTGGGCCCACGCGCTGGCATGGTTGGCCGCTTGCTGCTGGTTGAACG
>CAZBSV010000153.1:0-6247 GCA_964494795.1 uncultured Spirochaetales bacterium
CAAGGCGCCGCGCACCGCGACACTCAGCTCGGCGCTGTGACTTGCGATCACGCTTTCCTCCGGATTCCCGTCACGATCTGGGCCGCGCCGAACAGCAAGCGTCGGTGCTCGACCTGCTCGAAGCCCGCGTCCTCGAGCAGCGCCAACAGCTCGCGCGTCGGCGGCAGGTAGACGGTCGATTTGGGGAGATACGCGTAGGCGGCCCGGTCCGAGAGCAGTCCTCCGATGAGCGGGACGATGCGATCGAAGTAGAGCGCGTGTGCGGCTCGAACCAGCGCCGGGCGCGGCCGGTCCACTTCGATCAACGCCACGCGGCCGCCGGGCTCCAACACCCGGGCCAATTCGCGGAAGATCGCCGGCAGGCTGACGAAGTTGCGCAGCGCAAAACCGCACGTCACTGCGCTCGCCCAAGCGTCGGGCAGCGGCAGCGCCTCGCCGTCTGCTTGCAACAGGGGCGCCCGAATACCGCGCTCACGCGCAGCGCCGAGCATTTCCAACGCGAAGTCCACGCCGATCACCTGTGCGCCCCGCGCGATCGAGAGTTCCACCAGGTCACCGGTCCCGCAGGCGAGATCGAGCACGCGATCGCCTTCCCCGACGCGTATGCGGTTGAGTGCATCGCGGCGCCAACGCTGGTCGAGGCCGAGGCTGAGCAATCGATTCAGGCGGTCGTAGCGCGGGGCGATCCGGTCGAACATCGCGCGCACGCGTGCGCGCTTCTCTTCCGTCGGGGGGAGCGGATCTAGCGCCATGTGACTTCGACGTCGAGCTGCGCGGATTCCGTCGCTGCCAACGCTTTCGCGAGCGCGCCGTGCTCTCGCTTGTCCCGGAATCGATCGAGCGCGCGGCTGACGAGCGTGCGCTGAAAGTGGAGCGCGACCAGGCGAGTGACCTGGGGCAGGAGCTGCTTGAAGATCTCGCTCACCTTGGCGTCGTCGGCGCCGCTCTTGCGGATGCTCGCGTCGAACAGCTCGATTGCGGCGTCGCACGCGCCCTGCACGTTCTGCGCGTGACGCGCCGCGAGTTCCAACAATTCCTGCAGCGGGATACCGGCTTCGAGCAGCGCCAGACCCGCGCGCGCCATTCCGAGATCCGCCTCGACGAAGCGCGCTTCAGCGTCCACGACGACCGGTTCGAAAAGCCCGGCGCGCTCGGCCGCACGGATCATCACCTCGGGCATGCCGCACTCGGCGGCGAATTCTTCGCGGCTGAATGTGCGCTCGCCAACACTCTCTTCGAGCAACGCGGCGAACAGCGGCTCGTCGTCTGCGCCAACCGGCTGATCGAGCACGCGCTGGATCTGGGAAAGCGAAAAGCCTTGCTGTTGAAGCGAGCGGATCCGCGTCAGTCGCTCGCGGTGCAGCTCGCAGTAGAACCCGATGCGACCCTCTCGCCGCGGCGGCGTGAGCAGCCCGCGCGCCTGGTAGAAGCGGAGCGTGTCCACTGGGATCTGTGCGACGGCTGCGAGTTGCTCGACGCGATATTCCACGCGGGCATTCTAGGAGTCTTTACTCTCATAAACAAGCCTATTTCAAACAGCTACTTGGGATAGTTCTCTGTGAATTTCCAGGCGCTCGGATCCAGCGCTAGCCGGAGTGTTCCTGCGATTTCCGGTCGACCGGGGGTGCGCGGCCGCGCGATCGGTCAGAGGTCGGAGGGAGGAGCGGGCGCGTCGCCGTCGGAAACGTCGGCGCTGCGATCGTTCGGAACGAATCGGGCTTGCGTTTCGAGTACGCGGACTTCGTCACCGAGTTGCACGAAGCCCGGACCGAGTGGTCGGAAGTAGACGCCAAAGACGATCCCACCGCCGACGCCGCCCGGCTGTCGACGGTACTTGGCGAGCGTGCGAATTGGCTCGATGCCGCGCTCTGCGGTCTCCTGATCCAGCTGTGTGACGCTGCAGCGCTCGCACGACGCGACCCTCTCGAACTCGAGATCCCCGATCCGCAAGCGTGACCACCACTCCTCGTGAAATGCCGAACTCCCCTCGATCACGAAGTTCTGTCGGAAACGATTCATCCGAATGGGCCTCGCGATCCGCGCATTGAGGATGGGCTTCGCGATCCGCGCATTGAGATCGGCGAGCGACGCCGCGCTGGTGAGCAGCACGGGCGCGACGGCCGTAAACCGCCTCTGCTCGAGGGGAAAGATGTGACGATACTTGTCGGGCGCGTTTCGCTCGTGGATCTCGCCGCTCGCCATCAAGCGACACGCGGTTCCCAAGAAATCGCCGAACCAACGCGCGGCGGCGGCGCCCTGATCGACTGCTGGCGCCTCGTCGTGCCAGTGCTTCGTCGAGCGCGATTCGCCGCGGTCGATCACGGCGAGCTCGAGCGGTTCCCGATCGGGTGCGGAGACCGAGAGCGCGGCTCCGACGAGACGCGCTTGGATCAACGCCATGCGCGGAAGCTCCTCCTGGCTCAACGCAGCGCCATTTTCGTCGGCCACGAAGAGCAGTCGATCGCCCCGCAAGCCGCTCTGGTCGATCTCGGCGCGTTCGAGCTCCATTCCGCCACACGACTTGATCGGGTATTGCGTCAGACTCGAAATTCTCACGCCGTTGCGCGCCACCGCTCGCCTCCTCTTTCGCTCGCAAAGCTTGACCGATTGCGGTCCTCCCAACAACGGGCCTAGCAGCTCGAACCCGGAACGGGTTCGAGCTGCGCCGCAAGGAAAGCGAAGCTTCCCCCGCTAGCCGCGAGCGTCGACCCGCACGGCCACGAACGCTTTGGTAAAACCCAAGAAGCGCTCCCGGTGAATCTCGCAGTCCGGAAACAGATCTCGGAAGGTTGCGTGATCGAGCAAGCGCAATTCTCCGAGCATCCGATCGACCGACGCGCGCGAAGGTCGCGTCAGCCACCCCCATAGCGTGAAATTCCGCACCAGACGCCGCTGCCAGGCGATCGGAAGAAAGTGGATGAACGGAGCGATCAGATGCGGCTCCAAGAAGAAGCTCCGGGCCGGCGTCTGGACCCACAACTGTCGCCCGACCCTGCTGAGTTCCTTCGCAAGCGCGCGCTGCGCGTCGAGAGACCCGACGTGCTCGATCACCGAATTCGAGAACGCGATGTCGAAACTCCGATCGGGATAATCGAGCCGCGTTCCGGTTGCGCGAATCAGCGTGTAGTGAGCGCCCAGCCCTTCGGCTTCGATGGCCTGGGTGTTGAGCAGCGCGATCGAAAACTTCGCGTCGATCAACTCCCAGTTGTAGGGGGTTCCGCCGACATCGAGCACCGTGGTCTGCGCGCTGGGTCGAAACGTCTCCACGAAGCGAAGCATGCGGCGGCGGCGAAAGCCGCGGATCAGAAGTTCGTAGGCGCCTTGAATGTTCACTAACCGGATGCTCCGCTGGTCGACCCGAGCGTGGCGGGTGGCGCGTAGTCGATCGAAAGAATCTCCAAGTCGAGGTTCCCACTGGGCCGGCTCCAGGTCACGCTATCGCCGACATGGGCGCGCAGCAGGGCCTTCGCGAGCGGCGAGACCCAGCTGACCTTCCCGATCGCGGCATCCGCCTCGTCCTCGCCGACGATCGTGAAGGCGCGTTCCTCGCCGTCGGCGTCGCAGACGCGGACCGTGGCCCCGAACGCCACTTCGTCGCGCGACTGCTCGGCGAGATCGACGAGAATCGCGCGATCGATCCGCGCGGTCAGGTAGCGAACATTGCGATCGATTCGGCGCAGCGCTGCGTCCCGGCTGATTCCATCGCTCTCGTCGGACGACGCCGATCGTTGAGTCAGCAGGTTCGCGCGCCGCTGCTCGAGCGCAGCGAGGCCTTGTGGGGTGACGTAATTTGGATGCTCGCTCTGCGGGCGCTCGGGAAGTTCGGCCTGCGCCTCGCTCTGAGCGTCCTCATTGACGAAGGCTCGACTCACCGGCGTCTCTCCACCGCATCACCCGACGCTCGACGCGGGGCTCGCGATTCTGCGGTCTTCGCTGACGGGATCAGCTTCTCAGCGCGAACAGCGCTTCGGTATTCGCGAAGCGCTCGTAGGCGCGCGCGACCACCGCGGCAGGAACGTCCCAGACCAGCTTTGCGGGCCCGATCGCATCCTGCTTCATGCAGTCCGGCATCACGTCGTCATCCGATCCGAAGCCCGCGCGGCGATTGAACTCCCATTCTTCTTGCAGGATCTGCCATCCCATGTCGGCGATCCGCTCGCGCGGCACGTCTTCGCCGAAGTACGCGCCGTAGAAGCCCCGGACGTCGTCTAGATTGATCATCATGAAAGAACAGAAGCCCGAAGAATCGACCACGGCATTTACGATCTGCGCGCGCTGGGAGGCCTCGGCCATCTCCTCCTGCGGCTGGCCCGGCTCGACGATCAGGCCGGCGGTGTGGTCGGCCCCCATGGCACTCGTGCAGTACGTGATGCCCGAAGCCTTGAGGGGCCGCGGATCCCAGGCAGGTAGCGCTTGTCCTTTGACGACCGGGATCCGGTGGTGGTTGCGCTTTTTGCCGATCGCCGCAGCGCCATTTCCGATCGCCCGACCGAGTTCGGTGCCCTCCGCGATTTCCCGCAGGATCCGCTTGGCGCCTTCCGCGTCTCCGAATTCCATTCCGCCGGAATCCATATAGACGGCGAGCGCCGCACCGGTTTCGATCGTGTCGAGACCGACCTCGTCGCACAGGCGGTCGAGGTCGGCGACATCCTCCCAGCTCGCAATCGCGCAGTTGGCGCCGAGCAGTGTCAACGTCTCGAATTCCAGCGCAGAGGTCTTGTAGTTCCCGTCCTTGTCGTGAACGACGTTGCTGCACTTCACGATGCAACCCGTCATGCAGTTGTGCATGCCGCCGCCGCGCTCTTCGAAACTCTCGACGATGCGCATTCCGTCCAGCGTCTGGACGTCCGGCGAGCGGCCTTCTACGCGGTTCTTGTAGGGAAAGGTGTAGATCGCATCGGCTTCGACACAACCCACGCTCGTTCCCCACTTGGGAAACGGCTGCTTGGCGGGCCCGTCGAGGTAGTACTTTGTGTATTTCTTGCAGATCGCGCTGAATTCCTTCTTGTCCGCGGGCTTTCGGACGGGGCGCTTGCCCGCTTCGATCGAAATATATTTGAGCCCCTTGCTGCCCATCACCGCCCCGAGGCCACCGCGGCCCGCGTGTCGGGCGGGATTGCGCTCCTTTTCCTGATCGGTGCACGCCACCGATGCGCCCGCGAGGCGCATCTCACCGGCCGGGCCGATCGAAATGAACGAAGCCGTCGGCGAATAGCGCTTCGCGAGGTCTTCGATCAGCGCGTAGTTCCACTTGCCCTTGTGTTCGTCGGCGGGAACGACCGCCGCGCTGTCTTCGTCGACTTCGAGCGCGAAGCGCCGCTCGGGATCCGCGGGTTGTCCGGTCACCACGATCACCCGATAACCGAGCTTCATGAGATCTTGTCCAGGATTGCCGCCGGCGTTCGCCTCCTTGATGCCCCCGGTGAGCGGGCTCTTGCCACCGATCGAGATGCGACCCGAAGTCGGTGCCGAAGTTCCCGAAAGCACACCGGGCGCCATCACGAGAAGATTGTCCGGACCGAGGGGATCGCAGCTGGCGTCGCATTCCTCGATGAGAATCCGGGCCGAGAGTCCACGCCCACCGAGCCACTTCCAGCGCTCGGGAAACGCCTCGATGCGGGCCGTCTGCTTCGTCATGTCGACGCGAATCATTCGATCGCCGCTCGTTTCGCTCATCACTTGCCTCCACTCATGCAACGCTGCGGGTTGGCGCCTATCCCCCCGCAACCGCTGCGAGGATCTCGATTCGATCGCGCTCGGCGACCTGCGTATCGCCCGCCCCGCGCTCCAGCTCTTCTCCGTTCACGAATAGCGTGGCAAACAGCCGGATGTTTCCATTTGCTTCGAAGACCAGTTCGCCAAAGCCCGGGTAGCGGCTGTCGACCGCCTCGATGCACTCGCGCACCGTGCTTCCGCGGACCTCGACCCGGCGCTCGCCGTGGGTCGGTCCCCTGTAGCGCGGTGGAATGTGCACCTCAGGCATACTTCTCCAAAGCAAATCAGGGGCTTAGGCGGCGGAGTATAGCCTCGCGCGGGGGAACCTGCCGCGCGCGCAGCGGCGAACCCCGGAAAACCCGAGCGGATTGCAGCGCAATCGACAGCGGCTCGTTTTTCCCCGAAGAGTGCCGCGTTTTCGCCCGGACATGGGCTCGTTTTCCCCGGACATGGCCTCGCTTTCCCCGGGCATGGCCTCGCTTTCCCCGGGCAGGGCCGCGTTTTCCCCGGGCAGGGCCGCGTTTTCCCCGGG
>CAZBSV010000154.1:0-7133 GCA_964494795.1 uncultured Spirochaetales bacterium
TCGTGAGCGCCGTCTGCGGCGCTTTGGGTGGTGGGGTTGGCGGCGCGCTCATCCTGCTCTCGGGGGCCGGCGGGAATCTGCTGAACGCCCTGTTCCAGGGCTCGCACCACGTGTCGGTGGGCGCTTCGACCGCAGTCTTCGCTGCGGTCGGCCTGTTGAGTGGGCTGGCCGTGGCGCGGCGGCGGCAGCAGCGATCGCCCCGCCGACACTTCTGGCTGCCGATCGCCGCCGGTCTGGCGATCCTGGCCATGCTCGGCACCGCCGGCGAGAACGTCGACCTCTGGGCCCACCTGTTCGGATTCCTGGTGGGTGGCGCCGTGGGGATTCCCGTCGGCTTCGCACTGCCGCGTCCACCCGGGCTCCTCGTGCAGTGGAGCCTCGGAGGCGCCGCGGTCGCGACGGTCCTCGGCTGCTGGGCGCTTGCGCTGTATTGAACGAATCGATTTGAACGGCTTGTTTTGAACGGCTTGATTTGAACGGCCCATATTTATTGAACGGCCTGGGCAGAGTGGCGCGTGCTGGGCGAGACCTAACATCGAACCAACCCTCGTGGCACTCTGCCCCGGAGAGGAGATCGACCGAGCATGACAGCTGACGAAGATCGCCGCGGCACAGAGCTCTCTCCCGACCAGCTGAGCGCCGAAGCGCTGCGCGGCCTGGTCGAGGAATTCGTCACCCGCGACGGAACCGACTACGGGGCGGTCGAGCGGAGCGTCGAGGAGAAGATCGCCCAGGTGATCGCCCAACTCACTTCGGGTGAAGCCCGACTCGTCTTCGATCCAGCCACGCAGACCGCGAACATCGTGGTGGCTCGCGCTGTATCATCGCGTGTCGTATGACATCACGGCTGTCCTAAGCTCTCGAAATGACTTTCTCCGATCGCAGAAAATCGCAGCGGATCGCCCTGACCGTGCTCGCGGCTTGCCTTGCCTTTGCGCCGGCGCAGCTCGCGCGGGCTCAGGCGAGCCCGGCCTTGGAACCGACTGCAGCCGAGCCGGGCGCTGCGCCCGCGGCGGCGGGCTCCGAGGAGGCGCGCGCTCGGGTCGCCGAGCTCGAAGCCGAGAGCGCTCGCTTCGAAACGCTCGCCCAAGAATGGGAGGCGCGAAGCGCCGAGCTCGCGCAGGCGCGCGAGGGCGCACCGCGGATGCTCGCTGCGATCGAGGTGGATGTCGCGCAGCTCGAGCTCCAAGAGCCGCCCAGCGTGCAGGTCGATCTTCCGTCGTCGGAGCTCGATCTCGAATTGCTCGGCCAGAAGCAAGAACTCGCACTCGCGCGCAAGGAAGCCGCTGAACTCGAGGCCGAAGCCTCGTTGCGCGCCGAGCGCCGCAAGCAGATTCCCGTGCTCATGGCGGGTGCCAGGGAGCGGCTGCTTGCGCTCGCGGGCGAGACGGGAGCGCCGGCGAGCGAACCCGGGGTTGCCGCGGCGCGGCAGCGGCTCGATCAGGCCCGACACCAGGCGGTGGAGCGCGAGATCGCCGCCTACGAAGAAGAGCTCCTCAGCTACGACGCGCGCGGCCAATTGCTCGTGCTGCGCGGAGAGCGCGCGACGCTTCGCGTGGCCGCGCTGGAGGCGCGCGTCGAGCTGCTGCGGGAGGCTCTCGCGGCGCGGCGCCAGGGCGAAGCGGAGCTCACGGCCCGGGAAGCCGAGCTCTCCTTCGAGCTTCCGGAGGCGATGCCGCCGGCCGCGCTGCAGCTGATGCGCGGCGTCGCCGCCGAGAACCGAGCGCTCGCGCAGCAGCGCACCGGGCCGGAGGGTCTGCTCCAGAAAATCGAAGAAACCAACCGCAAGCTCGGCCGGGCGGAGAAGCAAGTGGCCGCCGTGTCGGCGGATCTCGAATTGCTGCAGCGCAACGTACAGGCCGGGGGTCTCTCCGGCTCGGTGGGACTGCTGCTCCGCAGGGTCCAGTCCGATGTTCCCGACCCGAGGATGTACCGCCGTTTCATCCGCATGCGGCGCGATGAGATCAGTCAGGCGCAGATCGCGCAGATCGAGTTGGTCGAGCGCCGCCGCGGCCTCGACGATGTCGATGCGGTCGTCGCGCGCAAACTGTCCGATCTCGAGCCGGTCGTCTCGCCCGAAGACCGCATCGCAGTGGACACACTGCTTCGCAATCTACTGGAGACGCAGCGCGTCTACCTCGACACGCTGATCGCGGATACCGGGACGCATTTCCAAAAGCTCGTCGATTTCGACGCGCAGCAGCGGGAGCTGGCGAAGCGCTCCGAAACCCTGAAGCGCTTCATCGATGAGCGCGTGCTCTGGATCCCCAGCGGAGCGGCGATCTCGCCCACACTCGCTGCCGATATGCAGGGCGGGCTCGCCTGGCTGCTCGCGCCGCGTTATTGGGGCCAGCTTCTGCGCGCACTGCTCAGCTGGCTCGATCGGGCACCGCTGGCTTTCGCGGGCACACTCCTGCTCTTCCTCGCGCTGCCCTTCGCGTGGCCGCGCATCCGCAGCCAGATCGCAAGGCTCGGTGAGCAGGCCCGCGATCCCCGTTGCACGAGCATGGGCGCCACAGCCGCAGCGGTGCTGTTGTCACTGCTGCTGGCGCTCTGGGCGCCGGCGCTGCTCGCCTTCGTGGGCTGGCGCCTGGGCGTGTCGCCGGACGCCACCCAGTTCGTGCGCTGCATCTCTAGCGCACTCGTGGCGGCGTCCTTCGTGTGGGCGACGCTGCAGATCCCGCGCCAGCTGCTCCTACCCGGCGGCATTGCGGTCGCGCATCTGGGATGGCCCGCTGATCTCAGCCGGGACCTGCGCCGCAATCTTCGTGGATTTTCCGCGCTGGCGATCCCAGCCGTCTTCCTGATCGCGGTCTTCGAGGTGCGCGCCGAGGAGGCGTGGAAGGAATCGCTCGGGCGACTCGCCTTCCTGCTGACGATGGCGGCGTTGTTCGTCTGCACCCATCGAATCTTGCGCAAAGACATGGGATCCGCGCAGCGTGGTGTCGGAATGACGCGTGCGGAGTTCCGTGTTCCGCCTTGGGTGCGGCGCGCCCTACGCGTTTCAGCGTTGCTTGCACTGTTCGGGCTCGCGTCCGCCGCCGCGCGCGGCTACTACTGGACCTCTCTTCAGCTCGCCGCATCCTTGCACGTAACGCTCGTCTTTCTCTTCCTGGTAGTCTTCGTCTATCTCCTCGGTTCCCGCTGGTTGCTGCTGGCGAGCCGCCGGCTCGCCCTGCAGCGCTGGCAGACGGCCGTCGCCGAACGCCAGAGCCGGAAGGGTCCGGACGAGGACGGCTCGCTATCCGATCTGGAGGAGCCCGCGGTCGACCTCGCGACCGTCGACGCGCAGACGGGGCGACTGCTCCGGAACGGTGCGCTGCTCACAGCCGGCATCGGCGTCTGGCTGATCTGGGCGGATCTTGTCCCCGCGGCGGGCGCGCTGCGCGCGGTCGAACTCTGGCAGACGACTAGCGTTACCACCGTCGAAATGCTCAACGCTGCGGGCGAGCGCATCTCGAGCGTCGAAGAGCGCCTCGTCGCCATCACGTTGGCCGACCTGCTGCTGGCGCTCCTACTGGCGGCTTCCACACTGGCGCTGGCGCGCAATCTGCCGGGACTGCTGGAGATCTCCGCATTCCGGCAGCTCCAGGCGAGCGCCGGCGAACGCTACGCGTATGCGACCATCGGCAAGTACGCGGTCACGCTCGTCGGCGCCACGGCGGCACTCCATGTGGTGGGAATCGGATGGTCGAGCATCCAGTGGATGGTCGCGGCGGTGGGCATCGGACTCGGCTTCGGCCTCCAGGAGATCTTCGCCAACTTCATCTCGGGACTCATCATCCTGTTCGAGCGACCGATCCGCGTTGGTGACACGGTGACGGTCGGAGACGTGAGCGGGACGGTGACGAAGATCCGAATTCGCGCCACCTGGATCACCGGTTTCGACCGCAAGGAACTGGTGGTGCCAAACAAGGAATTCATTACCGGCCGGCTGGTAAACTGGTCCCTCTCCGACGGCACCTTGCGCGTGGAGATCCCGGTCGGAATCGCCTATGGGTCGGACACCGAGAAGGCCAAGCGCGTGCTCGAAGAGGTCGCCGGCAGGAACCCGGACGTGCTGAGGGATCCCGCCCCCTACGCGCTGTTTCGCGGCTTCGGGGACAGCTCGCTCAATTTCGAACTGCGCGCCTTCAGCCCCGACGTCGCCCACTACATCAAGATCTCCCACGAGCTCCACATGGAGATCGATCGCGCCTTCCGCGCCGAAGGCATCGAGATCGCATTTCCCCAGCGCGACCTCCACCTGCGCTCGCTGCCCTCCGCGCTGCCCGCAACGCTCGTCGATCCGACACACTGAGCGCGAGCCGGCGGAGCACGCGTCGGCGCTCACTCCGCGCCGGAACGTGTGGCTGTGTCGCTGTGTGGCTGTGTCGCTGTGTGGCCGTGTGGCCGTGTGGCCGTGTGGCCGTGTGGCCGTGTGGCCGTGTGGCCGTAAAACAACTGACTGGGCGAGTCGTCAGTGCGATGGATCGGTCTCGGAGGGATTTTCTTCAGATCGCGGAACGATCGGGACGTAATCGGGGAACCACATCGACGCGCGCACCACGGCCTCGACTTCGACGTCGGGAATCGGCTCGCCAAGCTGATGCGCGCCGCCGTATCGGATCACGGCGGCAGCTATGCGCGCGCTGGTTTCCCGCAGCGCGCTTTGATCCGGGAAGAGCGCCCCGAGCGCGAGTCGCTCGTCGTCGATGCTGGCTGCGAGCGCCTTGGCTGCTGCGTAGAAGACGTCGTTGGGCACCGAGCGCATGCCGGAGAGAATCACACCGAGACCCACCCCGGGAAACACGAATACGTTGTTGGCCTGCCCGATCACGTGGCGGATGCCGCCGTACTGGACATCGTCAAATGGGCTGCCCGTCGCGACGAGGGCTCGGCCGCCGGTCCACTCGAGCGCCTCCGACGGAGTGCACTCGGCTTTGCTCGTCGGATTCGAGAGCGGGAAGATGATGGGGCGCTCGCTGTGCTTCGCCATCTCTTCGAGCATTTCCCGGCTGAAGCTGCCCGCATGCGCGGTCGCACCGATCAGCACGCTGGGCTTCACGAGCCGGATCACGTCTTGCGGCCGCGGGTTCGCGAGCCCGTCGATCCCGTAGTGGGCGAGCGCCGAACGCGGCACCGCCAGTGCCGCCTTGTGGGGGTCGCGGGTCGCGCAACCCTCGCGGATCAGGCCTCTGCTGTCGAAAAGAAAATGCGCGCGCGCGATTGCGTCTTCCGGTACGCGCTCGGCGCGCATTGCGGTGCACAGGAGTTCGCGGGTACCCGAGCAGGCCTCACCCGCGCCCATGTAGACGAAACGCTGTTCGGCCAGTGATTGACCGGTGACGCGCAGCCCCGCGAGTACGCCAGCGACGACGACCGCGGCGGTGCCCTGGATGTCGTCGTTGAAACAGGGCAAGCGCTTGCGGTAGTTGTCGAGCAGGTCGAACGCGTGCTGCTTGTGAAAATCTTCCCACTGAACGAGCGCGTCGGGGAATACCTCGCAGACACCCTCGACGAAGGCCTCGATGAACGCGTAGTAGGCTTCGCCGCGCAGGCGGCGTTTGCGGTACCCGATGTATAAGGGATCTTCGAGGAGCTCGGCGTTGTCGGTTCCCACGTCGAGGCTGATCGGCAACCCCTTCGAGGGGTGAATGCCAGCGCCTGCGACATAGAGTGCGAGTTTTCCGATCGGGATCCCCATCCCGCCGGCTCCCTGATCACCCAGTCCGAGGATGCGCTCGTTGTCGGTCACCACGATCAAGCGGACGTCGCGGAACGGGTACTCGCGCAGGCGTTCTGGAATCGCATCGATGTCGTCCGGCGTGAGCCAAATGCCGCGCGCGTTGCGGTGGATGTGGCTGTATCGCTGACAAGCCAGCCCGACCGTCGGTGTGTAGACGATGGGCATCAACGCGGGCAGCTGCTCGACCAGCAGGCGGTAGAAGAGGACTTCGTTTCGGTCCTGCAGGGCCGCCAACCCGATGTACTTCTCGAGGTCGTCCGTCTTGGCCGCGAAGTGCTCCATTTCGAGTTCGACCTGCTCTTCGATACTTCGAATGCGCGTCGGCAGCAGCGCGTTCAGCCCGAGGCGGTCGCGCTCGTCCTGCGAGAAACCGAGATCCTTGTTGGTCGACGGGTTCTTCAGCAGCCAGAAGCCCCGCTTGCTCGTCACGATCTGATCCGGGCCGCACACGACCCTGGATTTCTTCACGCCCGCCATGCTCTTGTGCCTCCGTAGGACCGGCAATCTACGCGGTCCTGGCTCGGCGCGCCCGCTGCGTCGGTTCGCGGGGTTCGCGTATCAGGGCGACAGCGGGCCCGACCGCGCGGGCCTCGGCCAGTCAAGGAGGGCGGGGCGGATGCCGATAAAGGGCCAGCGGAAGCCTCGGTATTTTCCGTGCAGCCACACTCCGCGCTGTCTCGCGGCAAGCTGGACGATCCGATGACCTACAACGCCTATTACGCCGAACTCGTCGCGATGATCGCGTTCCTCGCGATGGGCATCCGGCTGTATCGCATGAGCGCGCGCACGCGCGGTCGGCCCGAGCGATACCTGAGTGTCGCCTTCTTGCTCTGGGCGCTCGGTTACGCGCTCTGGGACGTTCCCCCGCTGCTCACGCAAGACGACTGGATGCTGACGCGCTGCGCGTTTGGCGGGCGCAGCGCGATCCACCTCGGCACGATTGCGCTTGCATTGTTCATCCGCTCGGTGTTTCACCCGCAGAGTCGCTGGGCGCTTGCCTGCGTGCTCAGCATCGCGATCTGCCTGCTGGGCGGTATCGCGGGCTCTGGCTGGGTGGGCGATTGGCTGGGCGAGCGCCCGTTCGACACCGCGTGGTACTGGCCCGAATTGGTGGCCGACATCGCACCTTCCGCCTGGATGGCCGCCGAGGGAATGCTCTCCTACCAGAATGCGAAGAAGCGGCTGCGGCTGGGGCTTTGCGATGCCCTGGGCTGTAACCGCTTTTTGCTCTGGGGGCTGGCGGGTGTCGTCTGGGCGGGACTCGAAATCGTGTCATTCGCGCGAGAGATGGAACTCGAACTGACCGGACGCTTCTCGACCCTCACCGACCTCTTGATGGGAGCCTGTGAATTCGTTCCGGTGGTCCTGGTCTGGCTCGCGTTCTTTCCGCCCGTCGCGTATCGCA
>CAZBSV010000155.1:0-14382 GCA_964494795.1 uncultured Spirochaetales bacterium
CTTTGGGGATGATCAGCGCATCGACGACGACGGCTCGATCGGATAGCGCGACGAGCGGATTGACGTCGATCTCGGAGATCCACTCGCCGAGATCTTCGGCAAGCGCAGCAAGCCCCATCACCGCGCTGACGATGGCATCGAGGTCGGCGGGCGCCTTGCCGCGCGCTCCCTTGAGCAGCGCAGCTCCGCGCCGGCCCATCAGCGCCTCGCGAACGGATTCGGCCGTGGTCGGGATCGTTAGCATCGTCACGTCCGCGAACACCTCGACGAAGATTCCGCCCGTTCCGAGGGTGAGCATCGGACCGAATTGGGCGTCGTTGACGACGCCGAGAATCAACTCGGTTCCCTGCGGGATCATCTGCTGGACGAGCACTTCCGCGCCCAGTCGCTTTTCGAAGTCCGTATAGGCTTCGCGGAGTTCTTCGCGGTTGGCGATCGCGAGGCGCACACCACCGCGTTCGGTCTTATGCAGATCCGCGCAGGTCTTGAGCGCGACCGGATACCCGATCTCGGCTGCTGCATCCAGTGCGCCCGCGAGCGTGTCGCTGCGGACTTCGCGCGTCGTGGTGAGCCCATAGGCGCCGAGGATCTGCTTGCTCTCGTGCTCGCCGAGCGGACCGGACGCAGCGCGAAGGCGTTCGCGAAACACCGAAACGTCGGCCGGGCGCGGCACTTTGCACGGCCTGGCGCTTGCGCGCGCGGCGCGCTCGCGTTGGTAGCTGCTGTACCCGACCACGTGGCGCGCGGCGCGCAGGCCGGTTTCCGTGCCCATCAAGACGGGAACGCCCATGGTTCTCAACTCGCCGGCCTGTTTCGAGCTGGTCGCGGCACTCAGGTGGCTGAGCACGGCGAGCGGATTTTGCAGTCCGCTGAGCAGTGGGCGCACGATCTTCGCGTAAAACGCGCCGTCGTCATCCATCGGAGGCAGGTCCACCGCCAGCAGGGTGATCCCAGTCAAAGGGTCGGCGTCGAGCGCCTGAATGCTCTTTGCGTAGATGTCGTCGGCACCGTTCCCCGTTCCCCACGCATCGAGCGGATTGACGGGTTCGAGACCGGGTTCGAGAACCTCGCCGAGCTTTTTCTGGGTTGTCTCGGCGATCGGTGTGAACTCGACGCCCTCGGCTTCGCCGAGGTCGACCAACAACGCGCGCTGTCCGCCCGAGTCGAGAATGGCCGAGACGAAATGGGTCTTCGTTCGCATTCCCGTGGCGAAGAGTTCGAGCGTATCCAACATCTCGTCGGTCGATCGCGCGCGGCGCACGCCGTAGTGGGCGAAGAGCGCAGCGTAGGCGGCATCTTCGCCGGCGAGAGCGCCGCTGTGTGCGCGCGCGAGCTGCGCTCCTCTCTCGCTTCGACCGGTCTTCAGCGCGACGATCGGGATGTCGCGTTCTGCGGCCTCGTGCAGCGCCGCCTTGAAGGTTTCCGGATCGCGAACGGTCTCGAGGAAGAGTCCGATCACGCGCGTCGATTCGTTCTCGAGTGCAAACTGCATGTAGTCCGACAGTGTGGTCGCGGCCTCGCTGCCGGACGAGATGATGTAGTTGAAATTCACGCCGCGCTGATTCTGTAGAAATGCTTCCCAGACGGATCCGCTGTGGCAGATCATCGTGACGTTTCCCGTCGGTGTCTCCGGATTCACCCGATAACCGGATACCGCCAAGCGGTGGCACTGCGCGACGAAACCCATGCCGTTTGGTCCGCACAGCACGATGCCGTTCTCTCTTGCGATCTGGCCGAGCTGATCCTTCAGCGAGAGTTCGCCCTCGACGGGCTCCGAATAGGCGCTCGCAAAGATGACTGCGGCGGGAATCCCGCAATCCGCGACCTCCTGTAGCGAAGCGATCAGCCCGCTATTGGGCACTGCGAGGATGGCGAGATCTGGGCGCTCCGGAAGATCGCGCATAGACGCATAACACGGGCGATCGTAGAGCGATTCGTAGCGCGGGTTGACGCCGTAGATGGTGCCCGCATACCCGAACTGACTCACGTTCTGCGCGAGTATCCCGCCAAATCGACCGGGTTGACTGATTCCGACGATCGCGACGGATTCGGGATGGAGCAGTGGTTTGAGGTTCTGGCGGTGCTTCAGTCGTTTGATGGCGCTCATGTCGTTGCCTGTGATTGTAGGGGGTCGGTCGTGCGCGTGTGCCGGGTCGGCCGCGCTGCCGGGCCCCATTTGGTAACTCAAAGCGACGTTGACGAGCCACCCGCTGGCTGTATTTTCTGGCGGCCTGCTGCCTTCCAGGTCGCATTCTGCGAATCGATCGGCAGCCCGCGGGCCGGTTGCTCGCGTATCGTGGTGGACCGGCGATGATGACACGCTTCGCGTTCGTTCCGTGGCATGCGTCTCCAGCATGGCTCTGCGCGGTCGTGGTGCTCGGCTCGGGGTGCCCGCAGCTCTCGCGCACGGCGCTGGACGAGATCCGGGCTCTCCACGAGCAGGGCCGATACGAGGAGTCGATCGAAGATCTTCGCGTGATCATGGACGAAGACCCGTCCGATCCCGAGGTCAACTACCTGTTCGGAAGCGCACTGATGCACAGCGGGGATATTTCGCTGGCTATCTGGTCGCTCCGCAAGGCTGTCGAATCGCAGAAGTACGCGGTCGACGCCGGCAGGATGCTCGCCCAGGCCATGCTCGACTCCAGAGCTGCAGAAAGTGCGATCGACGTGCTCGATCGCGTGCTCGACCTCGAGCCCGACAACCTCGATGCCCTTGCGCTCCGCGCGCACGCGAATCTCGAAACCGCCCATTACGCGGAAGCCCTGGTCGACGTCGAGCGGGCCGTGGAGATCGACCCCGATCATCGCGGGATTCTCGTGCCACGCGTCTTGACACTGCTCGAGTTCAAGCGCGTCGACGAGGCGGAGGCCGTACTCGCAGCGGCCGAGTACCCACCCGAAGCGGGCGGGGAGCTCGAGCGCGATGCCGTTCTCGCGAGGCTGTGTCTCGCAAACGCCGCGATGACTTTCGAAAGCGGAGACCACGAGAGCGCCGAGGTCCTCTACCGAGACTGCTTGGACGCCTACCCCAGCCAACCGCGCGTCGTGCTTCAGGCCGTCGACTTCTACAGCGCCATCGGGCAGCCAGATCGCGCGACCGAGCTCTTGCGGCGCGCCTTCGAGGAGACGCGCGCAAAGGCCTTTGGGTACGCGCTGACGCGGCGTGCGAGTCGCTCTGGCGACGGAGACTAGTCGCAGCGCTCGAAGCGGCCGGCAGCCGGGCGGGCCCGAGCGCGGTTACTTCCGTTACACTCGAGCCAGCGTGAATTGTCAGATTCGGGTACTGGTGGTCGACGCAATTCCGAAGGGGGTCAATCCGAATCCGAAGGGGAGTTGACCCGAATCCGAAGGGGGTTGACGCGATCTCGAAGGAGAAGGCGCATGTTCGTGGCTGTTGATTCACTCGATCTTGCTGCAGCGCCGCAACGCGCGACTCTACGCGTGGCGCTCGCGCTCGGCTGCATCGCGATCGCTTGGCTCGGATGCGGCGGCGAAGATCGACCGTCGGAGTCGCCGGCGTCATTGGCGGAATGGAAGAAGCTGCGCGCCTACCACGACGAGAACGTCTGGGCGAACGAGACGCTCGCGCAGGAGCACGAGCTGACTCTGGTCGCCATCTGGGACGCGCTGCTCGGCGTCGGAGAAGATGACGATCAAAAGCTCGCGATCCTGTCCTCGATCCAGTTCGACGAAATCAGGCTCGGCGAGCCGAAGCTCATCGAAGTGCTCGATCACCGGATCGAGAGCTTCGTCTTCGAGCCTCCCGGAACGACGCTCTCCCACGAGCAGTGGGAGTCTTTCCTCGGGAAACTCGCGAGCGCAGGGCATCGACTCATCCAGTCCGAGTTCCATCACGCTCGATTCGTTCCGGCGACCGAGGATTCGCCCGCGCGATCGCTCGTCAAGATCGTATTTCACTTGATCGACGACAGCTCCAATCGGCGCATCATCGTGGACGGCGAAGTTGGCGTCGAGTGGTCGGGGACGCGCGACGCGCGCGGCAACCCGATCGCTGCGAAGCTCGATGTCACCGGTCTGCGGATGCTGGCCCGAACTGGCCCGCCGAGCTTCGAGCGGATCCTCGCGTTTGCGATCAAGGACGGCGAGAACCTGTCTCGTCTGCATCCGATCCTCGTATACGACCTCGACCAGGACGGCGATTCCGATGTGGTCATGATCGGTGGAAATCGCGTGCTCTGGAACCTTGGCACGCAGGGGTTCCGGGAGGCCCCTCTCGTCGAGCACAGCTACATGCTGACGGAAACCGGAGTGATCGGTGACCTGAATGGAGACGGGAATCCGGATCTGGTTTCGACGCGCGCGCGAGGAGACATGGTGGTGTATCTCGGCGACGACGAGGGGCGCTTTTCCAGCGAGCCGATCGTGACGCCGGAGTTCGATCGCCCGCTTCGCGCTCCGTCGACGCTCACGGTCGGAGACATCGACGGAGATCGCGATCTCGACGTCTGGCTC
This sequence comes from uncultured Spirochaetales bacterium, assembly GCA_964494795.1. GTDB lineage: Bacteria > Myxococcota_A > UBA9160 > UBA9160 > SMWR01 > JACZVU01. The sequence goes on from CAZBSV010000155.1 coordinate 4,477, forward strand.
GGGCAGTACAAGCGCGCTTACGACGAGGGGCAGATGCCCTCTCCGTACTACGATGCCAATGACGGATACCCCGCGTATCTGCTGCTGAACGACGGCACGGGCCAGCTCGCGGATGCGACCGTCGAGGCGGGGCTCGCCGAGAAGCGCTTTCGGCGCAGCTACGCGGGGACGTTCTTCGATCTCGATGACGACGACGACCTGGATCTGCTAGTCGTGAGTGACTTCTCGGGCATCGATCTCTATCACAACGACGGAACCGGTCGCTTCGTCGACGCCAACGACACACTCGATGCGGACCGCCATCTATTTGGAATGTCGTCAGCGTTCGGCGATTTCGACATGGATGGCCGTCTGGATTTTTTCGTCGCGGGAATGGCTTCGACGACCGCTCGGCGTCTCGAGGCGCTCGGGCTGGGCCGCGAAGATCGACCCGACATGCAGCAGATGCGGATGCGCATGGCGTTCGGCAATCGGATGTACCTCGCCGCGGATTCTGGTTGGCGGGAACCCGAGTTTCGCGAGCAGGTCGCGCGCACCGGTTGGACGTGGGGGACCAGCGCATTCGATTTCGACAACGACGGCGACCCAGACATCTTTGCCGCGAACGGGCACGAGAGCGGCGAGAGCACCAAGGACTACTGCACGAACTTCTGGACGCACGATATCTTCGACGGGCAGTCCCAACCCGACCCAGCGCTCAACAGTCTGTTCGGAGAGATGATCGAAGGCTTCACCCAAGGCAAGGAATCGTGGGACGGTTACCAGAAGAACAATTTGCTGATGAACCGTAGCGGTCAGGGCTTCGTGAACGTCGCGTTCTTGATGGGGCTCGCGGACGAGTTCGACAGCCGTGCCGCGCTGGGTGCGGACCTGGATCTCGACGGCCGGGTCGACGTCCTGGTCGTGGAAGATCGGGGAAGCCGAGGTCAGAAGCTCCACATCTATCGCAATCAGATCGAGACCGGAAACCATTGGATAGGCGTTCAATTACAGGAAGAGGGGGGTGGATTGTCCCCGGTGGGCGCCTCGGTGACGGTTCGGACGGCCGATCGCAGCCAGGTCGGGCGCGTCGTTACCGGCGAGACACTCATGGGGCAACATCCGACGACGTTGCACTTCGGGCTGGCTGGAGCGGAGCGGGTGGAATCGATCGAGGTCGAATGGGTCGGTGGCGTGAAGCGCCTGATCGAGCAGCCGGAGGTCGACCGCTATCACCGGATTCTCGGCCGGGATGCGGCGGAGCGGATGGGAGACTCTCGCGAAGAACCGAGCGAAGACCGAGGTTGAATCGCGCGGCTCGAGTAAAGGGCACGCCACCGCGATCGGTCCAGAATTACAGCATTTGCTTGCGGTCGCGAGGCGGAACCAGTATATGCCTCCGGTCCGGCCTCAGGCCCCCCACAGGCGCCGCAATCGCGACGCTCTCAAAATCTGATTCCAGGAGGTATCCAATGGCAACCAAATACGACGCCATCGTTATTGGGGCCGGTCACAATGGATTGATTTGTGCCGCCTATCTCTCCAAGGCCGGCAGGAAGGTGCTCGTGGTCGAGCGCCGCAGCAACATCGGCGGTGCGACCGCAACCGAGGAAATCTTCCCGGGCTACCACGTCTCCACTGCATCCTACGTGATGAGCATGATGCAGAAGAAGGTGATCAACGAACTCGAGCTTCCGAAGTACGGCTGGAAGATGATCCCGATGGATTGCCTCTTCACACCGTTCGAAGACGGCCGCTCGCTCGCGATGTTTGGCGACCACCGGAAGACCCAGAAGGAGATCGCGAAATTCTCGAAGAAGGATGCCGAGATGTATCCGATCTTCGAAGCGTTCCTCGAGGACGCGGCCAGGTTCGTGCGCCAGATGCTGTTCCTGACGCCCCCGAATCCGACCTCGCGCAAGCTGCGCGACCTCAAGTCGCTGCTCCAACACGCAAATGCGATGCGCAAACTCGGCACCAAGGTCTTCCGGATCGCGGACTTGATGACGATGAGCGTGTCCGAATTCCTCGACATTTACTTCGAATGCGATCAGATCAAGGCCGTCAAGGCCTACTACGGCTCGATCGGCACCTTCCTCGGGCCGCGCTCGCCGGGGACCGCATACGTGCTCTTGCACCACCTGATGGGCGATCTCGGCGGCGCGGGCGGCTGGGGGTTCATGAAGGGCGGGATGGGCGCGGTGCCGCAGGCGATCGCGGGTTGCGCGACCGCGCACGGCTGCGAGATCCGCACCGACGCGGAAGTCGCCCAGATCCTGACCGAGAACGGTCGCGTGACGGGCGTCGCGTTGCAGTCGGGCGAAGAGATCTTCGCGGATACCGTCGTCACGGGCGCCGACGCGAAAACCACGTTCCTCAAGCTGATCGACACCAAGCTGCTCCCGACCGACTTCGTCGAGGAGATCCGCAATTTTCGAACCTTCAGCACGGCGTTCAAGATCAACATGGCCGTGGATCGGCCGCCGAACTACCGGGCCTTCAAGCCCGGGGAGACCGACGTCGACTACCCGAACTACGTCCACATTGGGCCGACGATGGAATACCTGGAGAAGGCCTACGACGAAGCCAAGTACGGACGCCCGTCGTCGCGACCCTTCTTCACCCCATGTGTACCGACCATGGTCGATCCGGATCTCGCACCGCCCGGCAAACACATCGTCAACGTGTTCGGTGGGCACGCCCCGTACGAACTCAAAGACACGACCTGGGATCAGGAGCGCGAAAAGTTCGCGGACCGCGTTCTCGAAGTGTTCGACGAGTTTGCACCGGGATTCTCGGATTCGGTGATCGACCGCCAGATCCTGATGCCGCCCGACCTCGAGCGCATTTTCGGGCTGCCGCAGGGTCACATCTTTCACGGCGAACTGAGCCTGGATCAGCTCGCCTTCATGCGCCCGGCTCCGGGCTACGCGGATTACCGCTCGCCGATCCGCAACCTCTGGCAGTGCGGCTCGAGCACGCATCCGGGTGGCGGCGTGATGGGGATGGGCGGCCACAACGCGTCGCGCGAAATCCTCAAAGGCTGGTGATGAATTCGGCGCCCCCGATCGGGGGGCGCCGAAGCGCCCCGATTCGCAGCGCTGCAGGAAACTGGACGGGCGAAGCGAGGCCGCTGACAGGGAGAAGCGAGATGAAACTCACGCCGCTCTATCAAAAACACATCGATCTAGGCGCAACGATGTACAAGACGGGCATGGGATACGCGATGCCCGCCTACTACTCGAGCGTGGAAGCAGAAGCCAAGAACGTCCGCGCGCGGGTCGGCATGAACGACGTCTCGCTGATGGGTCGCTTGGATGTCAAGGGAAAGGACGCGCTTGCGCTGACCCAGTATCTGATCGTGAACAACGCCGCCCGCCTGACCGACGGGCAGGCGCTTTATTCGGTCATGTGCGACGACCAGGGCCTGATCGTGGACGACGTCGTCGTCATGCGTTTCGGTGCCGAGCATCTGCGAATCATCACCTCGTCGATGTTCCGAGCGAGAACGCTCGCCTATATCCAGAGGTACATCGACGAGAAGAAGCTGAGCGCTTACGTGACGGACGTCAGTTCCTATTTCGCGATGATCAGCGTGCAGGGGCCCAGGTCACGCGCAATGCTGAGCGGCATCACGGACATCGATCTCTCGAAACTGAAGTTCTTCCGAATGGCATTTGGAAAGTTCGGAGTCATCCCGTGCATGATTGCCCGACTCGGGTTTTCCGGCGAGCTCGGCTACGAGTGCTACGTGAATGCCGAAGACGCTCACGACACCTGGGACCTGTTCATGCAGGCCGGCAAGCCGCACGGGGTTCTTCCCTACGGGATGGATACGCTCGATGCCTTGCGCTGGGAGAAGGGCTTCATCTTCTACGGTTTCGATGCGACGGACGAGCACAACCCCTATGAGTGCAGGGTCGCCGATTTCATCCGCTACGACTGCGGAGACTTCCGGGGGCGCGAGGCGCTGTTGAAGATCAAGGAGCGCGGGCCGTCGAAGAAGCTGATGGGACTCGAGGTCGGCGGCAACAAGCTGGCCCCGGGCGAGCAGCCGCTCAAGATCGGATCGAAGACGGTCGGCAAGGTGGTGGCGGGATTCCGCTCCTACAATCTCGACCGGAACCTCGGCTACGCGTACGTGAACGCGCCGCACTTCAAGGACGGTACGCTGGTTGCGCTGGAAATCGACGGGGCCGAGACGTCAGCGACCGTCGTCGAGATGCCGTTTCTGGATCCCGCCGGAAACCGCATGCGGGTCTAGCCGGGAATTTGAGGTTGCAACTTCTTTCAACGAGCCAACGGAGGCCCACCATGCGCCAGTTCGCGTCGCGTCACCTGATCGTTTTCTGTGCGTTGCTGGCCGCAGGCCTGCTCGCCGCGACCGCTGACGCCCAGCAGCGCGCCCAGGGGGGCATGACGCCCGGTGGTATCGCAGAGGGGCGACTGATGAAGAAGAGCGCCAAGGAGCTCGAACTGAGCGAGGAGATCCTCGCCAAGATCGACGCTTCGATCGCGGCAGACACGGCCGAAGAAGAAAAGTTTCGCGAAATGAACACGGTCGCCGTAACGGAGTTGAGCGAGATCCTCGCGCAGAAGATGCCGAGCGAGAAGGCGTTGATGGCCGCATCCGACAAGGTCGGAGAGATCGCATCGAAGTCGCGCGCGCTGAAGATGAAGTCCGTGATCCGGGTCCGGTCGCTGCTCACGAAGGAGCAGCTCGATAAATTCATGGCGATTCGCGGAGAGGCCGTCGGTCGCCGCTGAGGGTCGGGGCGGCGGGCCTTTTTTCGACCTCAAGTTGCCCCCTCGGCCAGGCCGAGTTAAGCTCTGGGACCGATCGCGCGGCAAACCGCCGCGACCCCGGAGGCCGGGCATGCCCGCCCGAATCGCCCGAATGACGAGAAAGCACCGCCGCCCACGCACGCGCTCCGCTGCAGCCGAGGCGGAGGACATGCAACACCAGCGCGGACTGGGCTGACGGCCCCACGGCCCCAATTCCAAAATCACATTTGACGGCGAGTCTTTGCGTGTGCTTCGTGCGCTGCGCGAGCCCCACGACCGCCGCTAACCAAGTATCGATGCGCGCCTCCGGCGGAGCGCAGCTTCCTCCGCCAAATGAGCGTTGAAAAAGAGGAAATCATGAGTTCCACAGGACCAGAAAGCCATTCCGAAAACGCCAAGTCGCTCTGGCGAAAAGATCGAGATCATTTCATCCACCCATTTACCCATTTCCCGAGCTTCGAGAAGGAGGGCGCCCTGGTCATCTCGGAGGGAAGGGGCGCCTATGTGTTCGACGCCGACGGCAAGCGCTATCTCGACGGGATTGCCGGCATGTGGTGCGTCAACATCGGCCACGGCAACGTCGAACTCGCCGACGCGATGGCCGAGCAGGCCAAGCGCCTGGCGTACTTCAACACCTTCGTCGACACGACGAACCCGCCTGCCGCCGAATTGGCGGCCAGGCTCGCCGAGCTGGCTCCGGCCAGGCTGAACCGGGTGTTCTTCGATACGGGGGGTTCCGCGGCCAATGACACGACCGTGCGGACCCTCCACCACTACTTCAATCGACTCGGCAAGCACAAGAAGAAGAAGTTGATTTCGCGCCGGGACGCCTATCACGGGAGTTCGTATCTCGCGATGGCGCTCACGGGCAAGGAAGAGGATCACGAGGGCTTCGATATTCCGAGCGGGCTGGTCGATTACGTCTCGTGCCCCAACCCCTATCGGCGAGCTCGCGGCACCACGATCGATCAGTACTGCGATCAACTCGTCGCTGAACTCGAGGCGAAAATCGTCGAGCTCGGACCCGAAAACGTCGCGGCATTCTTTGCCGAGCCGATCCTCGGAGCCGGCGGCGTGATCGTTCCTCCGCCCGGATATCATCGTCGAACCCAGGAAGTCTGTCGCCGGTACGAGGTGCTCTATGTATCCGATGAAGTCGTGACCGGCTTCGGGCGCCTGGGTCGCATGTTCGCATCCGAACCCCTGTTCGACCTGGACCCCGATGTGATCACGTGCGCGAAAGGGCTCACCTCGGGTTACATCCCTCTGGGTGCCTCGATCTTCAGCGACGAGATCTATGAAGTCATCAGCAAGTCGGATCCCGATCACGATTCCTTCAACCACGGCTTCACCTATTCCGGGCACCCCGTGTCGTGCGCTGTTGCGCTCAAGAACATCGAGATCATCGAACGCGATCGGATCTGCGAACACGTTCAGGAGGTTGGACCGTATTTCGAGAAGCGCCTCGCGCGCCTCGATTCACTGCCGCTCGTCGGGGATGTTCGCGGCAGCCACTTCATGCTCTGCGTCGAAAACGTCGCCAACAAGCAGACCCGGGAACTCCTGCCGTACGAAATCGGCATCGGCAAGCGGATCGCGAATCACTGCGAGAAGCGTGGACTCATCGTTCGTCCGATCGGCCACCTGAACGTGATCTCGCCGCCGCTGACGCTGACGCGGGACGAGATCGACGAGTTGGTGGAGATCCTGCAGGCGAGCATCGAGGCGACGGCGGATGATCTCGTCCGCGAAGGCATCTCGATCGAATAGGTGCTGGCGGCGACGACCTGCAGGCAAGCGATCGGCCGGTCCGGCTTCGCCCGGGCCGCGGTCCGCCGTTCCTGTTGTCGGGCCGCGGTCCGCCCTGCCTGTGTCGGGCCGCGGTCCGCCGTTCCTGTGTTGGGCAGGGCGTTCCCCGAACGCCTATGGCAATCTCGTGCGCTGGACGGACTGTGCGGTGATCTGGGGATCGGCTCGAATGCCCTTTGAATTGATTCGCTACGAGACCGATGGGCCGATCGCGATCATCGCGCTCAATCGACCCGAGAAGCTCAACGCGATCAACGCTCCGATGATCCGGGAACTCAATCAGGCGCTCGACCTCGCAGAGGCCGATCCGGATCTGCGCGTCATCGTTCTCCGCGGTGAGGGCAAGGCTTTCTCGGCCGGATTCGACATGGCTGGTGGAGAGAGCCAATGTGAGGACCGAGTCGAGGCGCTGCGGGCCAATCTTCAATTCGATTTCGACATCATCATGCGATTCTGGGACTCCCCCAAGACGACGATCGCGGCCGTCCACAAATACTGCCTCGGCAGTGCACTCGAAATGGCGGCGGCCTGCGATATCACGGTGGCCGCGGAGGGTTGCCGCTTCGGTGAACCGGAGGTCAAGTTCGGCAGCGGGATCGTGACGATGATCCTGCCCTGGCTGATCGGACCGAAGCGCGCGAAGGAGTTGTTGCTCACCGGGGACGACGCCGTCAGCGCCGAGCGCGCGCTCCAAATGGGCCTCGTCAATCGCGTGGTTCCCGCTGAAGATTGCCTCGCGGAGGCCCTGCGAATCGCACGCGCGATTGCGCTCAATGATCGCGTGGCGGTCGCACTGACCAAGAAGGCGATCAATAACAGCTACGAGGCGATGGGAATGCGCCAGGCGCTGCTTCAGAGCCTCGAGTTGGACGTGCGCATCGAGGCCAGCGAGACCCCCGAATCTCGTGAATTCGAGCGGATCGTCGCCGGGCAGGGGATCAAGGCGGCGCTCGCCTGGCAAGAGGCGCGGCTGCTCAAGAAATGAGGGCCGGCGTTCGGCTCGCGTTCGCACAGCCGTGCATCCACCATGGCGGTGCCCCACCCGCTACCCTGCTCGCGGCCATGCACTGACAGCGGAGGCGCGATCCTTGACCCGATTCACCGCGATCATCCTGACGGTTCTCACTGGTTTCAGCGGTCTGGTGTACGAGGTTGCCTGGCAGAAATACCTGGCGACCCTGCTCGGCTCACAAGGTGAGGCGACCGCTGCAATCCTCGCGATCTTCCTGGGAGGCCTCTCCGCCGGTTACGCGCTCTTTGGTCGGGCGACGCGGTGGCTCGTGGAACGCGCTCGGCAGCGGCAAAGAGTGCCGCGGTTGCTGTTCTGGTACGGACTGATCGAGGCCTCCATCGGTTTATACGCGCTGTGTTTTCCGCTGCTCTTCGCAGCCGCGCAGAAGCTCTCTCTGTTCGTCCCATTGGATGCGCCCGCTCTCACATTTGCGTGCGACGTGCTGCTCTCTGCACTGCTGATTGGACCGCCCGCCGTCTTGATGGGGAGTACGATTCCCATTCTCACGCTGGGTCTCGCCGGCAGCCGGGAGCGTGCAACCCGGATTCACGCGCTGATCTACGGCTGCAATACCGCCGGCGCGTTCGTGGGAGCGCTCGCGGGCGCATTCGTGTTGATCCCCCGCCTGGGTCTCGACGGCGTGCTCTGCGCGATGGCCATGCTCAACATCGCGGCCGGTTTCGTGTTCGTGTTGCTCGATGGATTCGGTACGCGCGTTGCGCCGGATCTCGAGTACGCACCGCCCGCCGCGTCGGGTTCGGTCGAACGCTTCGCGCTGTACGCCTCCGTCGCGCTGTTGGCGGGCTTTGCGATGATGGCGCTCCAGACGGTCTTCAATCGCATCGGAGGCCTGGCGTTCGGCGCGTCTCATTTCACTTTCGCGATCGTCGTCGCGGTGTTCGTGCTCTGCATCGCGGTCGGGAGCTTTTCGGTCTCGATGTTTCGGAACATTCCACGAAGCGCGATCGTCGCCACCCAATGGTTGCTCGTCGCCTTTCTGTTTGCCCTCTACCCGCATTTCGAAGACGTTCCCTATTGGGCGCATACCATCCGCGCAATCTTTCGAGAAATCGATTACGCGTTCTTCCCGTATTATGTCGCTTCCTTTGCGTGCATCTTTCTCGTACTCCTGATTCCGATCGGCCTGTCGGGTGCGCTGCTCCCGCTGCTGTTTCACCAGCTTCGAGGAGAAGTCGCTGACCTCGGATCCGTCGCGGGAAAGCTCTACAGCTGGAACACGGTGGGGTCGCTGCTCGGCGCATTGCTGGGTGGATATCTGTTTCTCTTCTGGCTCGATATGCATCAGATCTATCGGATCGCGCTCGCGGCGCTGATCCTGGAAGCGGCGCTTCTGACTGCGCTCGTCTTCCGAATATCAAGTGGAAAGATTGCCGCGATTACGCTGTTGCCTGCGTTGATCGCCCTCCTCGCTCTTCCCGCGTGGTCACCCGACCGACTCAGCGCGGGCTTGTTTCGCCGTCTAGGGCCTCAGGCCGGCAGTTTCGCCGGGCCGGATGCCCATTTTTCCTCCAGTTCTCGCGGAGAGGTGATTTTTTACGACGACGGACCTACCGCCACGGTAACCGTTCGTGACACGACGAAGCAAAATGGGAAAATGAGCCGCTCGATCTATCTCAATGGAAAATCGGATGGGAATACGATTTCCGACTATCCGACGACGTCGCTGCTGGCCTTGATCCCGGCGCTGATGGCGGAAAAGCTGGAGCGCTGTTTCGTGATCGGTTTCGGGACTGGCGTGACCACGGGAGAGCTCGCCGCACTCGAATGGGTGCGCGAGATCGAGGTCGCGGAGATTTCCCATGCCGTGATCGAAGCAGCGCCGCTCTTCAGCGAGGCAAATCTGGGCGCTATCGAGAGCCCGAAGGTGAAGATCCGCCGCGGGGACGCCTACCGGACGCTGATGCGCACCGACGGAAGTTATGACCTCATCGTTTCCGAACCGAGCAATCCATGGGTCACGGGAGTCGAGATGCTCTATAGCATCGAGTTTCTGGAGGCGGCTCGGTCACACCTGTCGACTGGCGGCGTCTACGCGCAGTGGATGCATTTGTACTCGCTCGACGACGAAACGATTGAACTCGTGTTGCGCAATTACGCCACAGTCTTTCCCTACGTATCCGTATGGATCACGCAACCCTATGACCTGGTTCTGCTGGGATTCAACGAGCCCGAGCGCGCGCTCGATGTGTCGGAGATTGCGGAGCGTTTCGAGCGACGGGATTTCGCTGCCGGATTCGAGCGCGCGGGAGTTGAGAATCTCCCGGCACTACTCGCGCGAGAGCTGCTCCCGCTCGGTGTGT
>CAZBSV010000156.1:0-15168 GCA_964494795.1 uncultured Spirochaetales bacterium
ATTTTATTTTGAGCCCAATTGACGGAGTAGGGCGCGTTGCCGTCGTACTCCTCCATGACGATGTGCTGTGTCTCTGGGAGTGGCGCACTTGCGCCTTGATTGCGGCGGTTTACCGTTGCGATGGCATCATCGACCAATTCGATCATCTTTTCCCGGTCTACTCCACTGCTGATGTAGCTGGCGTTTCGCGTGTCCCAGGAGTTCATCAGGTGGAAGTCCATGAAGCCGACGATCTGATATCGGGCAAATAGATCCCGGATCAGCTGCGTTTCAGGCTCCGAGAACGGCGATTCTCCTTTGTAATCGAAGACGGCCGGGTCCGGTTTGAGAATATGGCCGGGGTGTGTGCTCTCAGGATCGAAGACCTCGTTTCCCGCTTCGTCGCGATAGAACGGCATCATGAAATAGTTGGCGAAGCCATAGTCGTTACCGTTCCAGTATTTCTCGACTGACCACGGCAGGGAAGGATAGGCTTCCCAGTTCCAATCGAAATTCCGGTTCAGATTCACGCCGTAGTAGTAGTTGTAGTGTTTCATGTCATGCCAGTCGGCCTTTGCGATGTCGGGAACCGGTGCTCCGTGATTGTTGTAGTGCATTCCATCGGGGGATTCGAAGTAGCCCCAGATATTCACCATTGGAATGGCCACAACGCAAAAATGCTCGAGAAGCGCAAAATTGAAGCCGCGCTGGTTGTCCTGCGGATCGAGAACTTTGCTGAGGAAGGCCATTGTAAGATGAGCCCCTTGCCATTCCTCCTTGGCATGAAGAACGGAGACTATGAAAATGGCGGGTTTATTGGTGTCTCCGATCGTCACCCAATAGAGGGGATAGCCTCCGCCGTACGTCGTCCTGTCCGTGTGCATAGCGAATAGGCTCTTATTGGTGTCATGGAGAGCCCTCAATTCATCTAGGTACTGATCGAAATTTGCGTACTTCTCCACCGTAAATCCCATCTGAGCATCACGTGGGAAGGGAAGGAGATCGAACTCTTGGGAGGTCGTCGGGAGAAGAAGTCGTGCAGTAGCGATTGCGAGTAACGTCACGATTGCAGCAATCAGTATTTTGTTTTTCATTCTAAAGTGCCACGATTCTGTTTCTATGTTGGGCGACTCTAGCTTGAGCTCACTGTCTCGACAATTGACCGAGTCCGCCATCTCTGGGTGCGTTACCACCAACTCGATCGCTCGTCGGGCGACCTCTTCCATCGTTCGGGTTTGGTTGGAGAAACTACTTCACGCGAATGCGGACCGCGGCGTTTATCCCCGAGCTGACTTCGAGCGGTTGCTCGGTGAATTCTGGCTGGCGACCGCCTACCGCGCTGTGGGATGCGGCCGTTTGGAACCGGCCCGCTTTCTCCGTTCTCCATTGGCCCGCCACGTCGGCCTCGATCAGAAGGTTCGATGGGTCGCACACGGGGTGAAGCGATCGATGGGCTTCGGCTCGAAACGCGTCGGGTCGCAGCGCTGCTGAGCGCCGGATCTGCGCGCTTTCATGGATGCGCAGCGAGTCGTGCAACCCACCAATCCCTATGGGTTTTGGCCTATCGCGCCCGTCTCGTGCGCGGCGCCTTGGCCCGATTCGCCTCGGCTGTCGGCAGTTTCGATCTGCTTACCGGGACTTGGCCCCATTCGCTGCCTCAAGCAGATCTGCGCATCGACCGATTTTCTGAGGCGTGCAAGTGCCGCTTCCTGCTCCAGGTCTGGAGAGCTCGATTCGTTGATTGCGAAAGTCGACCTCAGCGTGATCCGTCGCATCCACATCCTCGCCGACACCCTGCTCGTGTCGGTTGGCTGGCTCGGCGCCTACTGGCTGCGCGTCGCGCTGAACGACGCGCTCGGTTCGGCGATCAATCCCTTCGACGTCTACCTGCGCGCGCTTCCGCTGGTCGTGGGCCCGTGGATGCTCTCGTGCTGGATCTTCGGCATCTACCGCAGCACGCGCATGACGACGCTGGTGGAGGAGTTCCAGACCCTGTTTCGCGGGGCCGCGCTGGGCCTATTGGTGGTGGCATCGATCAGCTTTTTCTTCCGCGAGCTTCATTTTGGCCGCTTCGTGGTGTTGGCCTGCGTCGGACTCAACCTCGTGCTGCAGGGCGTGAGCCGGATCGGCTTTCACCGGATCGAGGATCGGATGCGCCGGTCCGGAGAGCACGACATTCCCGTGCTGATCGCAGGAACGGGAGTCGCGGCGATCCGGCTGCTTCAAAAGATTCAGGATCACCCTGAGATCGGATACCAGGTCGTGGGTTTCGTCGATGATTCCGACGATCTGGAGCGCAAGGACGTCGCCAATCGACCGGTGTTGGGGCACATCGACGATCTCCGCGAGATCGCGGTCGTCCAGAACGTAAAGGAAGTATTCATCGCGATGCCGTCTCTGAGTCACACCCAGATGCTCTCGATCGTGCTCGACTGCGAGGATCTGGGCATGACGTTCCGCGTCGTGACCAACCTCTTCGAGGTGCTCACCGCCGGCACGCCCATCGACCTGGTGGATGATCTTCCGCTGGTTCGCCTCGGGCGCCAGCGCGCCCACCCGCTCTACGAACCCGTCAAGCGGCTGGTCGATCTCGCGGGTGCCGTCGTCGGTCTGATGCTGTTCGCGCCGGTCATGCTCTGGTGCGCGCGAAGGATCTCGCGCGAGAGTCCGGGCCCGGTGATCTTCCAGCAGAGCCGGGTGGGCCGGGATGGCAAGATTTTCGAGATCTACAAATTCCGCACCATGCACGGAGGCGTGGAGCCGTACGCGGTCGCGCCTCGCGACGGGAGCGATCCGCGAATCACAGCGTTTGGGCGCTGGCTCAGGCTGACGAGCCTCGACGAACTCCCGCAGCTCTACAACGTGTTGAAGGGAGAAATGTCGCTCGTCGGCCCGAGGCCCGAGATGTCCTTCATCGTCGAAACCTACGATGACTGGCAGCGGCGGCGGCTGTCCGTCAAACCCGGCATCACCGGGCTCTGGCAGATCCTCGGCCGCAAGGATCTACCGATGCACGAGAATCTTCAATACGACTTCTACTACATCCGCAATCGATCGCTGGGGCACGATCTTTCGATCATGCTGCGCACCGTCGGCGCGGTGCTCTCCCGGCGCGGCGCGTTCTAGCTACCGCGATGGCTGTAGACGTCTCCATTGGAATTGCCAGCTACCGACGGCCCCTCGGCCTGGCCCGGCTACTCGACAGCCTGGAACGGCTGAAGCTTCCCCCGGGACTGCGGATCGAGACGATCGTCATCGACAACGACGCCGATGGAAGCGCAAGATCCATCGTGGAATCTCGCGCTCACTCACTCGATCCGATCCGATACGCGATCGAGCCTCGGCGCAACATCGCTCACGCGCGCAATCGCGCTGTATCGGAGGCGCGCGGCGAGTGGGTCATGTTCATCGACGACGACGAGATCGCGGACGAAGCTTGGATCGCCAGCTTTTGGAAACTGCTCGAGCGCGGAGATTTCGACGGCGCATTCGGACCCGTACTGTTTCGGCTCGACGCATCAGTGGCGCCGTGGCTCGATGTCGAGACCTTCTACGCGAGAGCTCGGCATCCGACCGGAACTCCGGCTGGCCCCGCCGATCTTCGCACGGGGAACGCGTTTCTGCGTCGAAGATTGTTCGACGAGCAACGTTTCGATCCCGCGTATGGCCGCAGCGGGGGTTCGGATTCAGAACTCTTCGGGCGGATGTTGAAGTCGGGCGCCCGCTTCCTCTGGTGTGACGAAGCTCGAGTGGTCGAGTTCGTGCCCCCGGAGCGCCATCGCCTCGGCTGGCTCGCCCAGCGCGCTTTTCGCGGTGGCTGCGTGTACACCCGCATCGCGCGAGCGGCCTCATCGAAGCGCTTCGGCTTCGGGGGGCCTCGCGCGATTTTTCTCTTGTGTGCGCTTGCGCTGCTCGCTCCGCTGGCTGCATTGGGTGGTCGGCGACGGCTCGCGATCGTGTACCTGCGGATGTGCACGCAGGCCGGCCACCTGTGGGCGTGGCTGGGGCGATCCTATGAGGAGTACGGAGACGGTTTTTCTACGGGTCGATGAATCCAGTCAGGTGACGTGGACCCTGAAACCGCATCAGCATGGGCATTGCGATTTTCATCAAGAGTCGCTTGAAGTGCGCGACGGGCATTGCGCTTTCAGCGCGCGGATAGAGTGCGTCGATGTATTCGTAGGTGATCTCGCTGAAGCCCGCCTGCTGAACCGCGAGCCGCAGGGATGTCTCGGTGAAGAATTGGACGTGCTCCGGTGTGTCATAGGCGTTCGTTCGTCGATTTCCCGTCCGGAGCTCACCGCACGGCGTCGTGAGGAAGATGCGACCCCCGGGAGCCAGGAGCGGCCTCAAGCGCTCGAGGAAGACGACGGGATCGCGAACGTGCTCGATGACTTCAATCAGCAGGATGGCATCGAATTCTCGCTTTGACGCAATCGAATCCGCATCCCGGAACACTTCGAAGTGCTGAGCGGCCAGCTGCGCTGCACGGCCTTTACCTTCCTCGATGCAGCATATGCTCGTGCCTCGAAGCAGCGCTCTCACGCTGCGCACGAGATGACCCGTGCCAGCCCCGACATCGAGCAGCCGCGAGGTCTTGCAGAGAAATCGTCGACGCTGCCAAAAAGCGATCAGGTCTTGGTTGCGCTTCTCGAAGAGCCTGCCTGCAGCTTCTGGGTCGACTTCGCGCATGACGCCGTGGTGAACTCCAACGCCTGCCGCAAACAGGTGTCCGCAGCGCCCACTGCCACATTTGTGAACTTCGACGTATTGGCTGCGGAATGCCCGATCGCACCGGGATCTGCAGATGGGGCACGGCGTCCTCGCTTCGACGCGTGAGGTCGCGTTTGACGAAGGCATCCGAGCTGCCGGATCGCTCATGTCCGACCTGCGTGTCGCCGGTGCGGTCGCCTCTGCGCACAGGCGCTTTCGACGGCGCGGAGGATACCTGCGGCCATTCGCTCGGGGCTGAAGCGCTCCACGCTGTGTCGAGCCTGCACACCCAGCCGCCGCAGATCGGGATGTTCCAGCGCTTCGAGCAGGGTCGCAGTCAGATCACCGGGAACGCTAGGGTCCGTGATCCAACCGTTCTTTCCTGGCAGAATCAAGTCATCCGCACATCCCGCCAGACTGGAGCAGACGACCGGACGGCTGCACGCGAAGGCCTCGTTGACCACCAGACCCCACGGGTCGCCGAGACTTGGGAACAGCAAGATCTGTGAGGCTGAGTAATAGGCCGGAAGATCCTCGGGCTGGACGGCGGGAAGCCTCAGGATCTCACCGGGCTGGCAAGCCTCAGTCGCGCGCCGTAGCTCCGCCGCCAACGGGCCATCGCCGACGAAGAGCAGCGTCCAGCGCATGCGCACGCGCCGCGGAAGCTGATGCCACGCGTCGAGTAGCGGCCCGATTCCCTTTGCGCGAATCAAGCGGCCCACGACCAATGCGATCCGCTGTCGACACCCGTGCTTTTCGGCCAGGTCGCGCTGAAGCTGGCTGGGATTGGCGGCCGCGAGCGCGGCCGCGACGCCGTCGCGATCGTGGGCGTTGGGTGCATCGAAGATGCGCTCGGCGGAGGCCCCGCAGGCAGACAGCACTTCGCGCGCCTGGGCGCCCATACCCACCAACGCGTCTGCGCGGCGGAGCAGTGCGCGCCGGAAGGCCCGCAGCGCGAAGCCCGCGGCCGCCCAGCTGGAGCGCGAGTGATAGCTCCAGATGATCAGCGGCACGCCAAAGATCCGGCAGTAGAGCAGCGCGAACAGCGTTCTCGCACCCAACTCGGAGCTGACGACTGCGTCTGGAGCAAATCGCCGGAGCGCGTGCAGCAGCCCGACCGGAATGTAGCTGGTGACGAGCAGCCCGCTGGCTTTGCGCGCGAAAGACGAGCGGCGCCGAAACGCAATGCTCCGCACGCTTTCGACATCGAGATCACCCGGGTTGATCCGCCAGGAGCGGTCGAACTCGGTTGCTGCATTCGTGAAGAAGCGCCAGCGCAGGCCGGGGCTTCTCGCAAGCGCGTGATAGACCGGAATCCGGTAGGGGGTGAGGATGTTGGTCAGTAGCGCGATGCGCATTTCAGTTGGCCGTATAGAAAGGCAAGAACGGGAGTCCCGGCGGTTCTTCGAGCGCGAGCAGCAGCGCTCCATCCCGCACATCTTCGGTAAATTCGGCCACGTGCGGGCCCGAGTCGAGGCGGATGACCTGACCCGCGGCGAGGAGCTGGCCGTCCACGCGGATCGCGAGGGGCCCCGTGCTCGGTAGCCAGCGATACTCGCCCGCCGCGATCAACTCGAATTCGCTGCTGGATCCGCGCTCGCCCCGCAGTCGCCTGCCCGCGACGAAGACGGATGCGCGATACGGCTGATAGTTTTCCGCCCAGAAGCGCCGTACCTCGAGCGGAAATTGGTTCAGACGAAACGATTCGAGGATGAAGAGGATGGGTTCGTCGCGAAACTGCTGGATCAGTCGAGCGCGGTTGGGTTCGGAACCCGGTGTTCCGAACCTTCGGTAGATGTCCGCGGAAAAAAAGTGGTTGAGCGGCTGCCCTTCGCCGCGACAAAACAGCGCGCTCTCCGGATGGAATCCGGCGTCACTGCGCTCGAAATTCGCATGGATGAAGTCGAGGCTGTCGCGCTGAATCTTCTGCGTGTCGCGCAGCATGGCGATCAGTTCGATCGCGCCGGGACCCGCCAGCGCGAGCCAGAATGCCGCGATCGCGAGACGCCTGGTGGGGCCCAGCCTGGGCAAGAGTTCGCAGATCGGTCGGCGAGCCAGCGCAAACGCAATCGCGGGAAACAGGCCGAGCGTCATCCAGAAGTAGAAGAACGCCGCCGCGTGGAGGGATCCCACCGCGACTCCGAGGATCAGGATCAGCCAGGCGATCGCGAGCGTCGGGTCCAGGGTCGTTCGCCGGCGCCGCGCGACGAGGCTGGCCGCGGCGAGGCCCGCGAGAAAGACGCAGTGCGGAATCAGGGTCGGGAGCATCGCGCGGTACTGCGACCAGCCGATGGTCTTGCGATAGAAGTCGAACGACGAAAGCCCATTGCGCACGACGCTCGGCGAGAGAACCGTGTGATCGCGATCGATCTGGATCTCCTGCGTGGCGAGCTGGTGGACGGCGAGCAGGCACGCCGCAAATCCGAGCGCGCACAGGCCCGCTCGGATTGCTTCGCGCCGGACCCGCAAGCGCCGGCCGAAGTCGATTTCGGCGAGCGCGAGCAGAGCCACGAGGGCCGCGACGTAGAGCAATTTCTGGGATGCAAGGAAGCCGATGCCGAACAGCATCCCGGACGCGAGCGCGAGGCCGGGTCGGCGTTTCGACGCGAGCAGTGCCACACCGCCCCAGACGCCGCCCGCGAGCGCGATCTGATCGGTTCGGACCTGGATCGACCACTCGAGAAACGCGGGAACCGACGCGAGCAGGCCGACCGCGAGCGCTGCGTCTGCCGCGCTGCGGCCGCGCTCGGGTTGGCAACGCCAGGCGAGGACTCCCACGCCGACGAGATACGCGAGCGTGATGAACACCCAGAGCAGGCGCGCGCGCTGCAGGACTTCGATCTCGTCGTCGCAGTCCGCCACGAGCGGCAGCAGCGCGAGCTGCGCGAGCCCGGGTCGGCCGCCGCCGGTCAGGACGCCCGTTTCGAGCGTGATCGAGGCGTTTTCGAACAGCCCGAACTCGTCCCAGTTGCCCGCTGCGGTGTAGACGGCCGCGATGCGAAAGGCGGTGAACGCGACCAGCGCGACGGCGATCGCCCACAGGACGCGAGCGCGCGGTCGGCTCTTCCCATCCGATTCCATGAGCATTCAATCGGGCTCCGAAACAGGCGGCTTGAGCGCTGAAAATCCTTCGCTCGATACTGGTCTGCGCGCGGATTTGCGCACTGCCGGAGTTCGGCTGCCGGCGACCGCGAACCCGAGCGCCCGCTGGGTTGGATCGGAGTTGCCGGTATATTGCGGGTTCATGTTCACGGCTGCTCTCACGATGCTCGCTCTTGCCTACGCGGCGTCGCGGCTGGCGCTCGGCTACCCAGCGCCGCGCCGCCTCTACCGCGGTTTGTGGCGCGGCGAAGTCGCGTTCATCGCGAGCGCCGCGGAGGCGATGTACCCGGCTGGCGGTCCGATTCCGAGCTCCGGGCTCGACGCGGACCTTCCCGGTTATCTCGAGCAGCTGATGGCCGCCTCCCGCCCGCGAACCCGCATCCTGCTGCACCTGCTCTTCTTTCTGGTCGAGCACGGCACCTTGCTGTTCCCGGCTCCCGGGCGCGCGGGGATGCGGCGGTTTTCGGCCCAGGACGTCGAGCATCGGGTGACCGCACTCGAAGGCTGGTCGGCGAGCGCGTTCTTTGCGCGCCGTGTCGTGTTCACGAGCCTTCGCGCCGTGCTGACGATGGGGTATTTCGCGCACCCGCCGGTGCTGCGAAGACTCGGCCTCGCCCCGCTCGCGATCGAGTCGCCAATCTGCGAAGCCGATCTCCTGTATCCGCGAATCGGAGCGCGCCCGCAGTCCATCGACAAGACATCGGCAGATCTGACGCCGCCGAGTGCGGGGATTCCGCTCCCGCAGGATGGTCCGCTCCACCCCGGTTTCGCCGAGCCGCGAGCTTGAGTTCCGTGGCAGCCGGAGAGCTTCGCGTTTTCGCCCAGTACGACCGCGACCTCGCGCTCGACGCCGATGCGGTAGTAGTGGGCTCGGGTCCGACCGGTGCGGTGATCGCCAAAGAACTCACCGACGCGGGCAAGCGCGTCGTGCTGATCGAAGAGGGACCTCCGTTCGTGCCCGCCGAGTACGAATTCGACGGTGGGCTCTCGATGGCGCGCACCATGCGGGAGGGCGGTCTGCGCACGACGAAGGGCACCCTCATGCCCACCATGCAGGCGATCGCGCTCGGCGGCGGTTCGCTGGTGAATTCCGCGATCTGCAATCGCGCGCCCGCGTTCGTGCTCGACCGCTGGTGCAGCGACTTCGAGCTCGAACACACCACGCGCGCCGACCTCGATCCCCACTACGACGCGGTTGCAAAGTTCCTGGGCATTGCGGCAACACCCGAAAATGTACTCGGGCGCCGCAATCTGCTGTTTCGCGACGGCTGCAACGCGCTCGGATTCGACAGCGAGCCGATCTATCGCAACGTCCGCGGCTGCCGGGGCAGCGGGGAGTGTTTCACCGGATGCCGCACCCGGGCCAAGCAGTCGATGGACATCAGTTACATCCCCGCCGCCATTCGTGGAGGTGCTCGGGTGCTCACGTCCGTTCGGGTCGAGCGCATCCTGTCCGAGGGGTGGCGCGCAACCGGCGTCGTCGGGCGAGTCGTCAAGCCCTTCACCGGCAAGGCGAGTCACCAGGTTCGCGTCAACGCGAAAATCGTCGTGCTGGCCGCGGGCTGTACGGCGACGCCGGTGCTGCTGCAGAGGAGCGGGAATCTCGCGAATCGGTCCGGCCAGGTCGGGGAGAACCTGCAGTTTCATCCCGGCACCGCGATCATGGGAATCTTTCCGGATCCGGTGAATCCACGGTTCGGCGCGACGCAGGGTTACCAGTCGCGGCATTTCCTGCGCGAGGGTTTCAAGTTGGAAACGCTCTGGGCGCCGCCGGCGATCACCGCCGTCCGCTTGCCCGGCTTGGGGATGGCGCTCAAGAACCGGCTCGCCGACATCCCGTACTCGGCGATCTGGGATGGCATCGCGAGCTGCAACCGCTCGCTCGGACGCGTGCGCGCGAAGCCGCGATCTCTCGAGCCGATTCTCAGCTGGAAGCTGCACCCCGCGGATGTGCCGATCCTGGGCCACGCGCTGTGGGTTCTCGCCCAGATCTTCTTCGCGGCGGGTGCGCGCACGATCGTTCCCGGGGTGCACGGCATCGCGCCCGAGCTGCACTCGCTCAAGCAGGCGGAAGTCCTGCGGGACCGGCCGCTTCGGGCGACCGATCTGGTGCTAGCGGGCAATCACGTCTTTTGCACCACGCGAATGCATGGCGATCCGAGGCTCGGCGTCGTCGACGAAATGGGGCGCTGCCACGACTTCGAAAACCTCTACATTGCCGATACCGGGATCTTTCCGCGCTGCCCCGCCGTGAATCCGATGTGGACCGCGATGGCGCTCGCCCACCGCTCGGCGCACCAGATCGCGCAGCAGATCTGATTTCCCCCGCGGGGGACTTCATCTCTGGAACCGGAGCGCCGATAACCCCCTGGAGCCACAACGCTCCGCGTGGGGGGGTTCCTCGATGAAATCGGCACTCGCATTCGCTTTCGCAATCGGCCTGCTGCTTCCGGGTCTCGCGACCGCCGACCCGTCGGACTGCGGCCGACTGATGCACCAGATCGATCACTTCGAGGGCATGGCGGAACGAGCCGAGACACTCGGGAGGAACGACTGGGCGCAGAAGACCCAGCGCCACGTCGAGCTGCTCGAAACTCGGCTCGCCGATCGCTGCCCGTCGTTCTCGGCGCGCGACGAGCAGCAAGAAGCCGCGCGCGCATTTGCACAGCTGATGAAGGTCGCGGCGACCGCGGCCACGAAGTTCTTCACGATGGGCCTCTACTAGCGCGAGCAGATCGGCGGATGCGCGATTGTCGCTGTACCTGGTACTCCCACTACTAGCCAGCCTCTCGACCGCGATCATCGCGACGATCATCTACTGTCGAGGACCCAGGGATCGCACGAACCGCGACGCCGCGCTCGTGCTGGGCGGCGTGTCGTTCTGGGCGGCCTGTGAGGTGCTCTGGAACACCAGCAGTGATCCTGATCTCGTCCTCGCGCTCGTCAAGGCCTCCACGCTCGGCTGGGCGTTCATCGGTCCGCTCGGTGTCGGTCTCGCGCTCGCCATCCTGGGCGAAGCGGACCCGCGACTGCGTCGGGCCACGTCCGCACTGATCGCCACCAGCGGCGCGTTCGTCCTGCTCGACTGGTTCACACCTTGGTTTCACCCGTATGTGGTGAAGACCCGCTGGGGCTGGGGGTACGCGCTCGGCCCTGCCATCTTGCTGTTTCACGCCTACGCGCTCGGTTGCGTGTACCTCGCGTTTCGGTTCGCAGAGCGCGCCTATCGCAGCCTGGTCATACAACGGCAGCGAAATCAGGTGCGCTGGATGGCGTTTGGCGTTGTCGCCGCGCTCGCGCTCGCGGGCCTCAGCGACGGCGTGCTGCCGATGTTCGGAGTTCAGCTGCCTCATCTCGGCACGTCCGTGCACGCGGCCCTCGGCGGCGCGATCGTGTGGACGTTGCATCGCACCGCCTATCCACTGTTCGCACCCGGATTGTTCGCGGCCGAGATTCTCGAGACGCTGCCCGACGGCGTTGCCATGCTGAGGCTCGACGGTCGCATTCGATACGGCAATTCCGCCTTGGCAAAACTTCTCGGGCGTCCGAGTTCGCAATTGGACGGGCTCGACGTTCGCGAGCTGATCCATGGGCTCCGCGGTCGTTTGATCGACAATTTGCGGGGACTGGAGTGCGAATGCAGCAACGACGACGGAGCCGCGATTCCGATCTCTCTCTCATCTGAGGCGCTGCGGGATCGTCGGGGGGAGCCGATCGGGATCGTACTCGTCGCCCGCGATCTCAAAGAACTCGAGGCGCTTCGCGGTCGCCTGGTGGTTTCGCGCCGACTCGCCGCCGTCGGTGAGCTCGCTGCGGGTATTGCCCACGAGATCAACAACCCTCTCGCGTACGTGCGCGCCAATCTGAGTCTGTTGAGGCAGTATTGGGAATCGATTGGAGTCGAACTCGAAAAGAGCGAGTCTTCCGGATCCTGCGACGAGCTGATCGCCGAGGGTGTCGCGATGATCGAGGAATCCCTGGAGGGCGTCGATCGCGCAAGCGCAATCGTGCGAGACGTCAAGGGGCTCGCGCATGCGGGTCGCGGCGAGCGGACCATGGCGGACCTGAACGAGCTGCTGGATGGTGTCTTGCGGATGGCCGCGCCACAACTTCGAGTCACGGCGACCGTCGAGAAGAATTACGGCCTGCTTCCACTGATCGCATGCGCACCCCAGGAGCTGCAGCAGGTGTTCCTCAACCTCGTACTCAATGCGAGCCAGGCGATCGCGAACCGCGGATTGATTCGCGTGCGAACAGAGGCGCAAAATCAGAGTGTCATGGTGTCGATCGAGGACGATGGTTGTGGGATCGAGCCGGACGTGATCGATCGGATCTTCGACCCCTTCTTCACCACCAAGCCCGTCGGTGAGGGCACCGGACTCGGATTGGGGATCGCCCACGAGATCGTGCGCAAGCACGGGGGGGAGATCGCGATCGATTCGAAGCCCGGTCGGGGCACGATTTTCAGCGTGCGCCTGCCGATACGCGCGGATACACTCGAAGCGCGCTGAGCGGATTCAGCCCTCGAGGTTTCCCGATGAAACTCTACGACAGCGCCCTCGCGCCGAACCCGCGTCGCGTTCGGGTCTTTCTGGCCGAAAAGGGCGTCGAAGTTCCCCTCGTCGCGGTCGACATCGTCAAAAGCGAGAACCGACGGCCGGAATTTCTGGCGAAGAACCCGCTCGCTGGCCTGCCGGTCCTCGAGCTCGACGACGGAACGATCATCGCGGAGTCGACTGCGATCTGTCGTTACTTCGAGGAAGTGCACCCGGAGCCGCCCTTGATGGGCACCGACGCCAGGGATCGGGCGATCGTCGAGATGTGGTTGCGTCGCATCGAGTTCGAAGTCGCGTTTCCGATCATGCAGACATTTCGCAACACGCACGATTTCTTCAAGGGCCGGATTCCCCAGGTCCCCGAGTACGGCGCTGTTTGCAAGAAGCGCGCGATCGAACAGTTGGCGTGGCTCGACACGGAATTGGCCGGCCGGTCTTTCGTCGCTGGAGATCGCTACACGATCGCGGACATCACGCTGTTGATCGGAATCGACTTCGGTCGGATTTCGAAAATCCGCATCGACCCCGAACACAAGAATCTCGCGCGCTGGTACGGAGAGGTTTCCTCCCGACCCAGCGCGAAGGCCTAGGCGCGTGCGGCGGCACTGGCGCGGTCGCAGCAGGATCCCGCTTCCGACGGTTGGACCCGTCTTGCTGCTGATCGGACTCGTCTTGCTGCTGAGCGGATCGGCTGGCGCGATCGACCGCGGCGCCGATGGCGAATTCGATTCCCGCTCGTCGGCGCACTTCATCCTCTATCAGGATGTGGCGATCGATCGCGTTGGTGGCATCTACGGCACGAGGCACTTCGAGCAGCAGGTTCTCGCGGGCCTCGAGAGCGCCTACGATCAGCTGGACGCCTATCTGGGACTCCGACCGGGGCGCAAGATCGAAGTCGTGATCTACGATCCCGGTGCGTTTGATCGGCAGTTTGCGGGCGCGTTTCGATTTGCGGCAGCCGGTTTCTATCACGGCGTGATTCGGATTCGCGGAGCGACCGCGCTCGACGTCCATCTCTCCCGCGTTCTACACCACGAACTCGTACACGCAGCGCTCGATGCGGCGGCGCCCGCCTACACGCTGCCGGCCTGGTTGAATGAAGGCCTTGCCGAGTGGTTCGAAGCGCGCACCCAGGGCAAGCGCCATTTGAGCGGAAGCGAGCTGGCAAGGCTTTCGGGCGCAAAGTCGAGCGGCGTATGGTTTTCGCTCGGCAGCCTGAGCACGCCGAGCTTCGGTCACTTGAATCAAGACGCTGCGCGTATCGCGTACCTGCAGTCGTATGGAATGGTCGAGTTTCTCGCCGATCAACGCGGCGAGGGCTCGCTGCGCGAATTCTGCGAGCGGCTGATTCGCACCCTGGACCTCGAGCGATCGCTGAGGCAGGTTTTTCGAGCGGATCTACAAACATTGGAGGCTCAGTTCGTCGCCGGCTTGAGCTGAGTGGCTCTATTCGTCGCGGGCCGTGGAACCCGCAGGTCCGCTCGTATTCATTCATTTATTCATTCATTGAATTGGCAACTACCCCGACGACTACCCCCCTACCCCCCCTGTACCACCCCGTATGAACGCGCCTGCAGTGCCATTCGATGAACGTTGGCCCAATCGCGAGCGGGCGTGGCGCAAATAGTTATGCCATACTTTTCGACTCTTCCGGTGTTGCCAATCAATACACCGTGAGGCCGCATCACCAGGGCAACCGCGTCAACCAGGACCTCAACCAGCGCCAATCGAGTCAACTAGAGTCAGTCGCGTCAACTAGAGCCAATCGAGTCAACTCGTGTCGACCGCGTCAACCGTGTCGACCGCGTCAACCGGTAGGTTGCGGAATTAGCGAAGCAACAACGCGGAGCAGCATCCGATCTGCTCCGATAGTCCGGCGCTTCGGAGCGCCTTTCGAGGAGAAGCAATGCCGAGGAAGACCCCCTTTCATTCGCGCACCAACGTGTTGTGCGAGAGCCAGAGTTGGGCCGAGTGGTCGGGGTACATGTCCGCTCAGACGTACGAGATGGATCACATCCACGAGTACAACGCGATTCGACTCGGCGCCGGCCTGTTCGATATTTCCCCACTCTATAAGTACTTCGTTCGCGGTCGAGACGCGGTTGCGCTGATGAATCGCGTGATCACGCGCGATGTGTCCAAATGTCGCATCGGCCAGATTCTCTATACCGCGTGGTGTGATGACGACGGAAAGATCGTCGACGACGGAACTGTCGCGCGCCTGGGCGGAGATTTCTTCCGCATGACCGCGGCGACTCCCACCCTCTACTGGCTGCAGGACAATGCCTTTGGGATGGAGGTCGAGATCGAGGACGTCAGCGACGCCTACGGCGCCGTGGCCCTCCAGGGCCCAATGTCCCGCGACATTCTCCAGAAGCTCACCGATGCCGACATGGGCGATCTCGAGTATTTCCATCTGCTCGAGACCAAGCTCGCGGGTGCGCCCGTGAACATTTCGCGCACCGGCTATACGGGCGATCTCGGTTACGAGGTATTTGCCGAGCCCGCGCACTGCGAGAAGATCTGGGATGCACTGATGGTGACCGGGGCCGATCACAAGATGTTGGCAACGGGGATGGTTTCGCTCGACATGGTTCGCATCGAGGCGGGATTGCTGCTGCTCGACGCCGATTTTCGCTCGGCGTCGAGCGCGCTGTTCGAAGTGGAAAAGACCTCCCCCTACGAACTCGGCCTCGGCTGGATGGTCAACTCGAACAAGGGACACTTCGTCGGCCGTGAAGCGCTGCTTCGCGAAAAGGCGCGCGGCCCCGCGACCTGCACCGTCGGGCTCGAAGTCGACGTGCTGGCGCTCGAGAAG
>CAZBSV010000157.1:0-2627 GCA_964494795.1 uncultured Spirochaetales bacterium
ATCGGAAACCCACCCGGGCAGCTCTCGCTTCTGCGCGAGCGCGTCATGGACGACCCCGCGCGCCTGCGTGCGAGCGTCCGGTCTCTGCTCGAACTCGAAGTTGATGCGCTGATCGTCGGCGACGGGGTTCCAATCCGCGAAGGCGGCCGCGACCGCCTACGGGAGCTCGTCGCGAGCTTTCCTAGCGAGTGAGGGAGATCGGACGAGCCTACCTCGTCATGCAGAACGAATGAAGCGGTGCCCCTCGACGCTTCTACAGAAGAAAGGTTGCTTTATCATCGCTGCTGGTCGACTGGCTGCGTGAGCGTCGAATCCCCGTGCTGTTGGTCATCACCAAGATCGACAAACTAATACCGATGCGTCGGGCTGCGCGCCTGCGCGAGCTGCGATCGACGCTCGACCTTCCCGCGGCTTGCGTGATTCCCACCTCTGCGGAAAAGCGCATCGACCTGGACGAGCTCTGGAAGGCGATCGACGCCGCGATCGCCGCGGCGCAGGAGTAGAACCCAATGAAGGAACACCTCTGTCGTCGGGCGCGAACCTCCCTCGTGCTAGCGTATCGCCTGTCGCAGAGAGGGCGGGACGGGATGGGCGCTCGAACGCATGGACGGGAGCTCGCGCCGCTCGGAGTGGTGCCGCGTCAGGCAGGCGAACGCGTCCGCGAGGCCTCCGCGCATCCCGGCCAAAGGCTCCGGGGCGACCTCGAGCTCGGCCACCAGTACGAGGCGGAATCGCGTCATGATCGGGAAGGCGAGCGCCGGCCCGTACTCGCGTGGCGGATCGACGACCTCGAGCGCCGCCGGGACCGAGATCATGATCGAGGACGCTAGGGCTCGCGGCTCTGCCGACGGGGTGAGCGCGACAGGCCCGCTAGCGCGCCCGGCGGTTGATCGCGATCTCGGCGGAGGGCTGACCGACTACCACGCCAAGTACTTCGCTCACGAGCTCGCCAAGCGGTGCGCTTCCGACGACGCCGAGAAGCTCATGGGCGCTGTCGCGGGTGCGCAGGTCGATCTGAATCCGCACCAGATCGAGGCGGCTCTTTTTGCGTTCCGGTCTCCGCTCTCCCGCGGCGCCATCCTGGCCGACGAGGTCGGGCTCGGGAAGACGATCGAGGCAGGCATCGTCCTGGCTCAGCGCTGGGCGGAGCGCCGGCGTCGGATCCGTGTGATCACACCGGCAAACCTGCGGAAGCAGTGGCAGCAGGAGCTGGAGCTTTGAGCGCACGCGCCTCGAAGCGCGCGCTCATCATCGCGGGGCCAAACGGCGCCGGGAAGACGACCTTCGCGCACGAGTTCCTGCCGCAAGAGGCCGGTGTCCTCGCGTTCGTGAACGCCGATGCAATCGCAGCCGGTTTGTCGCTCGACCCCGCTCGCGCCGCCGCGCGGGCCGGGCGAATCATGGTTCAGGCAATTCGAGACTACGTCGCGCGAGGCGAGGATTTCGCGTTCGAGACGACGCTCGCCGGGCGCCGATACGCGCAAGCGATCCCACGCTGGCAGGCTGCGGGATACCGCGTCGGGATGATCTTCATCGCGCTGTCTTCGGCGGAGGTGGCGATTGCGCGGGTTGCCTCGCGCGTGAGCCGCGGCGGTCATTCCGTAGCCGAGGACGTCATCCGCCGGCGCTTCGCTACAGGCCGCGAGAACTTTGAGCGGATCTACAAGCGCCTCGTCGATGAGTGGCGGCTGTATGACAACTCGGGCTCTCGCCCGCTTCTGATCGACCAAGGAGAAAACAAATGAGCGCAAGAAAGACGGCAGGGCGCGGCAACTCCTGGTTCCCGGATCCGATGCCCGCGTTGCTTCGAGCCAGAAAGCGCGCGGAAGATCTGGCGCGCCAAACGCACACGAAGCTGGTGGAAGCGAAGGGCGACAAACCTGTGTGGGTGAGCCCGAAGGCGCGCTCTCGACGGAAGCGATCGTGAGATTGCGCCGCCCATGAACCGCCACGTGAGCGCGATCGCCGGGCGCCTCTCGCTTCGGAAGCCGCAGCGAGAGGCGCTGGAGATTCTCGATCGCATCACGGAGATCGCGCCGCCAAAGAAAGGCGCCGACGTGGCGGCAGCGCTCTCGACAATTCGCACCGAGTTTCCGGGCGTCACGGACTTCGAGCGCGACTTCCCATCACTTTGCTTCGCGCTCGCCACCGGCGTCGGCAAGACGCGCCTGATGGGCGCGTTCATCAGCTACCTGCACCTTGCGCACGAAATCGACAACTTCTTCGTGCTCGCGCCGAACCTTACGATCTACCAGAAGCTGATCGCCGACTTCACGCCGAACACGCCGAAGTACGTGTTCAAGGGCATCGCCGAGTTTGCCGTGAACACACCGCGAATCATCACCGGCGACAACTACGACCAGCACGATCCGCTCTCGGGCAGCTTGTTCGGCGGCGTGCGCATCAACATCTTCAACATCTCGAAGATCAACAGCGAGGTGCGCGGTGGGAAGAGCCCGCGCATCAAGCGGCTCTCCGAGTACATCGGTGAGAGCTACTTCGACTACCTCGCAGGACGTCCCGATCGCAACCACACCCGTGCCGCGAACCGCGTGCGCGAGCACACCGGCGCCCGGGTCGCCATCCACCCGGCAGATGCAGCCTACGCCCGGGACCAGGGCACCGCG
>CAZBSV010000158.1:0-3834 GCA_964494795.1 uncultured Spirochaetales bacterium
CTCGACGACGCGCTGCTCGAAGAGCTCGCGCCCGACGAACTCGCGAGCCCAGTCGACGCGAGCGATCGCATCGCGTACCTGCGCGCGCTGCTCGCGGATCTGCCCGAAGAGCTGATCGAGCGCAGCCTCGACGCGGAGCCAATGGAATGATCGAGCGCAGCCTCGACGCGGAGCCAATGGAATGACCGAGCGCAGCTTCGACGCGGAGCCGACGTGAGGTTCACCGGCCTCGAGATCGTCGCGTTCGGTCCGCTGGTAGATCGCAGCTTCGCGGTCGACTCCGACAGCGTGCTGATTCACGGACCGAACGAGGCCGGCAAGTCGTCGTTTCGCGCGGCGCTCGAGACCCTCCTCTACGGCTTCGCGCCCGCGAACCGCGACCAGCACCCACTCGCGCAGTGGGACCCGGATCGCCCCCAGACCCTCGAACTCCGCTGCGAGCTACAGCTCGGCACGGGAGAGCGAATCGGTGTGGAGCGGCTGCTGCAGAGCAGCGGCGGACTGCGCGTCGCCGAGGCGGGCGCGGCATTCGCGGGCCCAAAGGCCGGCAACCGCGCGCTGCCCTGGATCGACTGGCTGGCGCGCGAAGTCTTCAACCAACTCTACTCGCTCGAACTCGAGCAGCTCGCAAAGTTCGACGCAAGCGCGCGCGCCGGCATCGACGATCTGCTGTTGCCGCGCACCAGCGCGCTGCCGCTGCGCGCAGCGTCGGAGATTCTCAGCGAACTGCGCAAGGCGAGCAGTCGCCTCTGGCGCGCCGACAAGCGCGGCAATTCCGCTGCGCGGGAACTGCGCGAAAAGCTCAAGCAGGCCCGCGATTGCCTCAGCAGCGCGCAGCAGCGCGACCGCGAATTGCGCGACGCGCGAACCGAGCGCGCGCAGCTCGAATCCGGGCTCCACACACTCCGCGCGCGCAAGCGCGAACTCGAGCGCGAACGCGCGGACGCGTCGTTTCTCGGCGAACTCTTCGAATGGAATCGCCTGCAGCGCGCGCTCGGAGACGCGATCGATCTCGCCGGGCTCGGAGATCTCCAGCTGATCCGCCCGCGTGAGCTCGACGCAGAAATCGAAAAATTCGAGACGCAGCTGCGCGCTCCGCGCGCGCGCCTCGCGCGCGCGGAGCGCGCGCTCCCAGGCGCGGCCGAGCGGGTGTTGGAGCGCACGGCAGAGATCGAGCGCGCGTCGACGGATCTTTCGCGCTGGCAAGCGGATCGCGAGCGGCTCGACGAGCAGCGGCAGGATGCCGCCAAGGCGCGCGAGCGCGCGCGCGACGAATTGCGCGCGGCGCTCGGCGGGCAATCCGGTGATGCCGAGCTCTCCGCGGCCGCCGCGCTACCGATCGAAGCGCTCGCGAGCGCGGCAACGGAATGGTCGGACGCGCGCGAGCGCGAGTTCGCGCGCGCCGGGCGCGGGCGCGCCCGAATCTGGCAGTCGATCGCGGGTTGCGCGGGCATCGCGCTGCTCGGGCTCGGCCTCTACCCGCAGCGCGATGCATGGCTGATCGCTGCAGGCGCGCTACTGCTCGTCGCCGCACTGTGCGTGGGCGCGCTGGCGCGGCCGCGCGTGCAGCGCGAGCCGGCGCGGGCGCCGCGAGAACTCGAAGCGTTGCTCGGCGAACTCGCGGTGCCGGAGGCTCTTTCCGCGAGTCCCGCGGCCCTCCAGCGGCTCGTCGCGCTGCTCGTGGGCATCCAGCGCTCCCTCGCGGATGCGCGGGAGCGCGAGCGGCTTTCCGCAGAACTCGAAGGCCTGCTGCAAGCGCGCGCCACAGACTGGAAGGCGCTGTGCGAGCGCGCGGGCGTGCACGCGGATGGGGACGCGGATGGGGACGCCGAGCTGCTCGTCGCGCGGCTGCACGCCGCGCTCGAATCCGCGCGCGGCGCACGCAATGAAGTGGAGCGGGATCGTCGCGAGCGCGAGGGCGCGCAGCAGCTGATCGCCGTTCAACAGCCGCTGCTCGACGCAAAATTCGAACACCGCGCGAGACTTCGCGCGGTGCTTGGCGCCGCCGAGCCCGAGTGCGGCGATTTCGAGCTGGCGTTCGAGCGCGTCAAAGAGCGTCAAGCAAAAGCGGATTTCTTGCGCCGAAGGCAATCAGAACTGCGCGGGGACCCGCGCTTTGCGCGCTTCGAAAGCGATCCGCGCGTCGTCGCCGACCCGGCGCCCGCGGACGCACCCTGGTTTTCCGAGATCAGCGATGCGCGCGACGGCGAGCTCGACGCGCTCGACGCCAGGGCTTCCGGGGAGCAACACCGGCTCGGGCAACTCAGCGCGCTGTTGGGCGGAGATGCCGCAGGCGCGATCTCCGACGCGTCCGACGCGCAGCGCGAGATCCGGGACGAGATCGAGGCCACCGAACGCGAGCGCGATCGGCTCGCGCTGCTCGAATCCATCCTCGCGCGCGCGGAGCGCGAGTTTCGCGAGCGCCATCAGCCCGACGTGCTGCGCCGGGCGAGCCACTACCTCGAGCGCATCACCGGCGGCCGCTACCGGCGGATCGACCTGCTCGACGGCGATCCGGAGCGACTCGCCGTCGCGCTCGATGGGCGCAGCGAACCGATCGAGGTCAAGCCACCGATCAGCCAGGGCACACTGGATCAGATCTTCCTGTGTCTGCGACTCGGCATGCTCGACCATCTCGACGAGGGCCGCGAGCGGCTCCCGCTGATTCTCGACGATGCGCTGCTGCGGATGGACGATCAGCGACGGCGCGAAGTCTACGCGCTGCTCGCCGAACTGGCGCCGACGCGGCAACTGTGGATCCTGACCTGCAACCGCGCGCTGGCCGACGAGATCGAATCGCAGATGAAGGTCTCGCGCATCGAGCTTTGAGCGCGCAGGCACCACGGGCCGTGCAGTCACGGGCAGTGTAAACATGAGCCGTGAAGTCATGGGCCGTGCAGTCACGGGCCGTGCAGTCACGGGCCGCGCGCCCGTTGGGCCGCGCGAGTCGGAGGAAATGCGAATGGATGCTCGCGACAAGCTCTGCTTCGTGGTCGGCGCGGGGAGTGGTATCGGGCGACTCGCCGCGCAGCGCTGGTCGCAAGCGGGTGGCCGCGTCGCCGCAGCGGACATCAACGAACAGGGCCTGCGCGAGACCGCAGCCGGTTTCGACTCCATCACCACCTGGCAGCTCGACGTTGCGAACCGCCCGCAGGTGGATGCCGTCGTCAAGGCCATCGAAGCGGAACTCGGACCGATCGAGCGCGCCTACAATTGCGCGGCGATCTTTCCGACCGCGCTGTTGCTCGAGCAGGATCCCGACGAGATCCATCGCGTGATGCACATCAACTACGGCGGCGTCGTCAACGTGAGTCTCGCGGTGCTGCCACGGCTACTGGAGCGCCGCCGCGGCGCACTGATCAACTTCGCCTCGATCGCGGGCTGGATTCCCACGCTGCACTTCGGCGCCTACAACGCCTCGAAGTTCGCGAGTGTCGCGTTCACGGAAGTCCTCTATCACGAAAACCGCGGCAAGGGCGTGCATATCTCGTGCGTCTGCCCGTCGCAGGTCGACACGCCTTTCCTCGCGCAGGCCACCTCGAAACCCAAGATCCTCCAGACGGGGCCGCCGCCAATGAAACCGGCCGTGGTTCTCGACGCCGTCGATCGCGCGGTCGATCGCGGGAAGTTCTGGGTGTTCCCGGGCACGCACACCCGGCTCGCCTGGTTGCTGCGCCGCTTCTTCCCGTCGCTGATGTGGAAGATCGATCACGACGCCGAGGGATTTTGACCGAACCGTCGATCGTCCCGCTCCCGCACGCATTTTCCCGCCGGCCCCATCGGACGCTGCGCTGAACCTCTACCCGGGCGAGCGCCGCGGATGTATCATCGGCG
>CAZBSV010000159.1:0-2106 GCA_964494795.1 uncultured Spirochaetales bacterium
CGACGCTTCGTGACTACGTGCAGTCGCTTGGTGGAGAGCTCGAATTATTGTGCACTTTCGGGAATCGCGGATCGGTGCGCATTCGCACCGGGAAAGTCACGCCGCGGTAGGCAGGGACACAAAGCCGCGGCGCTCCTGCACGACACGATCGAAGACACCGAGACGAGCTACGACGAGCTGCGCGGACAGTTCGGCGCGCGCATCGCCGACAAGCTCTGCAATCTGCGCGACATCCTCGCGAGCCCGCCGGCGAAGTGGTCAGAGGCACGCAAGCGCGAGTACTTCGACTGGGCGAAGTCCGTGGTGGACCAGATCCGCGGCGCGAATCCGCGGCTGGCGCGGAAGTTTGAGCAAGTGTATGGGAAGGCCGTAAGAACCCATTGATTTTGTGCGTATGCGATCAATTCGTCGAGACCCGAAAGCGCTCGCTTTTGAAAAGATGGCTCATGACGTCACAGAACCTGAAAATAGTTCCCAATATGGGAACTACTCTGATAATCTCTGTTCGCTAGTCCTCGGCCTGATCAATGCGGGTTATCGGCCGCGATTTACTGGACAAGTTTTTGTGCACGGCACGCTGATGCTCGATCTTGGCTAGAGGCCTGGCTTCAAGAAGTCGGTGGCATGTCTTGGAGCACACCCCAAGAAATCAAGGAACGGCATGCGTCGGCCAGCTTTCTACCGGGAAGTATCGTCATCTTTAACGTCCGAGGGAATCATCACCGGCTCGAAGTGCATGTCGCATATAGAAGCGGACTCGTCACCGTGCTTTGGATAGGCACGCATCGAGACTACGACGCGCGCAATCGACGTCGGTAGGACGGTTATCGAATGGAACCACGAATCATCAAGACCGAAGAACACTATCGCTGCTTCCGCCGAGAGGTGGAAAAGCTCGCCGTGCTTGATCCGCATCCAGAATCATCTCAAGGCGTGCGC
Source organism: uncultured Spirochaetales bacterium (assembly GCA_964494795.1). Lineage (GTDB taxonomy): Bacteria > Myxococcota_A > UBA9160 > UBA9160 > SMWR01 > JACZVU01. The sequence continues at coordinate 940 of CAZBSV010000159.1, forward strand.
CTGGAACTCTTGGCAAAGCTCGTGGAAGACTACGAGACAGTCCGGTTTGCCTTTGCAAAGCCCGACCCAATCGACGCGATTCTTTTCCGGATGGAACAGCAGGGACTGCGGCAGAAGGACATTGCCGCGATGCTCGGGGGCAAAAACCGCGCGTCGGAAGTGCTCTCACGAAAGCGCTCTCTCACGCTGCCGATGATTCGCGCCCTTTACGAGAAACTCGATATTCCGCCGGGCCTGCTGATTCGCGAACCGCCAGCGCGATATCGGGTGAAACGCGCTTCCAGCCGCCATTCGACGGGATCCAGGCGACGCCATGGAAGGTAGTCCTGCGGAAACTGCCGGGCAGATTCGCTCGCTTGACGGGCAGCTTGTAATACTCGATATCGACCTCGCCGCCTTCCTTGGAGTCACCCCAGAGCATCTCAACGCTTTGGTGGACGAGCGCCGGCCGGGCGTTGACCGAGAGTTTGCCGTTCGAATCGGCCGCAAGGAATTACGGGATCTAGTGCCCGGCGCGGACGACGCAGAAATCCATGGGCTGCGGAAAGCCCGGCGGGCCTACACGGAACACGGTGTCATCATCGTGTGCGCTGTCATGGACGACACGCTCGCGATTCAGAAATCGCTCGACCTCGTGAGAGTTTTCGTCGCGAGGCGGGAAAGCATGGAATCGTCACGACGAGCGCGGCCGAAGCCAGAGTTGCACTAACAAAAAAATCGCAACATTTTGCGTGCAGTAGGACCAGCCGCTTCCGCCAACGCCGCCTGCAAGCTGGCAGCGCTCGCCCCGCAGGAATTGAGCCAGGCTACTCGCGGCGGCCCGTTTCGCCTTCCACTTTCACATAGGGCCGGATGCTGTTGAACGTGTACGACCCGATGCCTTTCACCCGGTCGAGGTCTTCAATCTTTTCGTAGGGTCGCCCGCGGATGATCTCCCGGGCCAGCACGGGTCCGACGCCGGGTAACGTCTCCAGCTCCTGCTGCGTCGCGAGGTTGACGTTGACGACCAGGCCTCCCTCGCCGGGCGCGGATTCCTTGTCGAATTTCTTGTAGAGCTGCCACGCACCGATCGCGAGCGGGATGGCGATGACGGCGATCATGAGCAGCTTCTGCGTGCCGCTGCCGCCGCCTGAGGCGGCGCTGCCGATTTGCTTTGCGCGGCGCAGG